>DAORUA010000015.1:0-23733 GCA_035432945.1 Vicinamibacteria bacterium
TGATGCCCGTCTGGTCCCCCGGCTTCTATCGCCTGGAGAACTACGCGAGCCTGGTAGAGGACCTGTACGCGCGTTCCCCTGGAGACGGCCGGGCCCTCAGGGTCGAGCGGCCACGGCTCAACCGCTGGCGAATCCAGACCCTTGGCGCCGACACCGTCGAAGTGACCTACCGCCTGCTCTGCGAAGGCCGCTCCGTCACCACGAACACCGTGAACGAGAACTTCCTGGTCCTGAACCCGGGGGCGGCCCTGATCACGGTCGCCTCCGACCTCAACCGCCCCCACGAAATCCGCCTGGAGCTCCCCGAGTCGTGGAAGCCCGCCGTGTCCGGGCTCGTCCCGGCCCGGGCGGGGACGCCCAACCGCTTCCTGGCCAGGGACTACGACACGCTGGTCGACCGGCCCATCCTCGCGGGCGATCTCTCCGTTCGCGAGTTCACGGTCAGCGGGGTCAGGCACCAGCTCGTGGACGCGGGAGCGCGCGATCAGTGGGATGCGGCCGAGGGCGCTCGCGATCTCGAGAAGATCGTCCGCGCCACTCGCGACTACTGGGGACTCCTTCCCTTCGGGCGGTATGTCTTCCTCAATGTCTTCCGGCAAGGGGGAGGAGGCCTCGAGCATGCGAATTCCACCTTGCTCACCAGCTCCCCGGAGATGAAGACGCCCACCCTGCGCTGGCTCTCCTTCGTCGCCCACGAATACTTCCACGCCTACAACGTCAAGCGCCTGCGTCCGGTCGAGCTTGGCCCCTTCGACTACGAGAAGCCCCCTTCCACCAGCAGCCTCTGGATCTCAGAGGGCCTGACCACCTACGGAGCCGACCTCGTGCTGTCGCGCGCCCGCCTTTGCACCGCCGACGAGTTCCTCACCCTTCTCTCGAGCCACATCGCGACCCTGCAGGGTTCGCCCGGCCGATTGAAGCAGACGCTGGAACAGGCTTCCCTCGACGTATGGAACTCGGGCACCTCCGGGGTGGGACGCGATCCCGAGAATCTCGTCAGCTACTACGTGAAGGGTCCGGTGGTGGGCTTCGTGCTCGACGCGAGGATCCAGCGCGCGACCGCCGGGAAGAAGAGCCTGCAGGACGTGATGCGCCTCGCCTACCGGCGGTACAGCGGCGCGCGCGGCTTCACCGCCGACGAGTTTCGCAAGACCGCCGAAGACGTGGCCAGGACCGATCTCGCCGATTCGTTCCGCTCGTGGCTCGCCTCCACCGAGGAGATCGACTACCGGGAAGCGCTCGACTGGTTCGGGTTGAAGTTCGCCGGCTCGTCGGACGCCACGAAGCCATGGCAGCTCGCCGTCCGCGCCGACGCGTCGGCCGAGCAGGCGAAACGCCTGCGCAAGTGGCTCGGGCAAATCGGGCAGGAAAGCAAGCGGGACGCGAGGCCATGACTCGTCTCACGGCGCCCGGTCCCCGGTGGCCCACGGTTGCGCGCGGCTACGTGGTCGCGGGCGGACAGAGCTCACGCATGGGCCGCGACAAGGCGCGCCTTCCCTACGGGGAGTCCACGCTGATCGAGCACGCGATCGGGCTCGCGCGCCAGGTCACGCCCGACGTCCGCGTTCTGTGCGGTCCGCGGCCGCGCTACGAGGAGTTCGGAGCCCCGGTGGTCGAAGACCCGGTGTGCGGCGTCGGCCCGCTGGGCGGCCTGTACGGGGCGCTGCTCTCGGCTTCAGTCGACGGACGCGAGCGCATCTTCTGGCTGGCCGTCGACCTTCCTCTGGTGACTGTTGATGTCCTGCATGGCCTCCTGGCCGGTCTCGATCGCGCGGATGTCGTGCTGGCCCGGACCGAGCGCGGACCCGAACCTCTGTGCGCGGCCTTCCTGACCGAGCCCACGCTCGCCGCGGTGAGACGGGCCCTGCTGGACGGCCGGCTCAAGATGACCGCGGCCTTCGATGGCCTCCTGGTCCAGACCCTTGACTCGGAGCCGACCGCCTTCGCCAACATCAATACCCTCGGCGACTACGATCAACTGAACCGTCTCTGACCGGGAGAGAAGGTCATTGACTTGCCGCGAGGACGTTCCTACACTGGGGGTCTCTCCTCAGGAGGTGCATCATGCGCCATCGACTCCTGATCTCGACCGCAGCGACGCTGCTCTGCGGAAGCCTGGCGGGGCCCGCGGCCGGCGAGGAAGCCCTGAAGGTCGGCGATCACGTCCGGGTCACCGCTCCGACGTTTTCACCCCGGCGCATCGAAGGAATCGTGGCCAGGATCGACGCCCGGACCCTGACCATTGTCTCGACCGCCGACACGGCCAGCCGCGAACTGCCAAGGTCCGACATCGCCACGATCGAAGTGGCGCGAGGAACCAGGTCACGCTGGAGAACCGGCGCCCTGATAGGAGCTGGCTGGGGCGTGGGCCTCGGCCTGCTCCTGAGCAACCCCCCATCGTCCGCGACCGGGTTCAGCGTCGACGGGGGGGCCCTGGCTGCCGGCGTCGTCGCGGGCGCCGCGATGGGGGGCCTGATCGGCGCCCTGCTGAAGACCGACCGATGGATAGCCGTGCCCGCGGGCGCGGTCGCGCTCCGGATTCAGCCCACACCCGAGCGCGGCATGAGCGTGGCAATGACGGTCGCCTTCTAGAGAGGCCCGGGGGCCCGCGGCCGGTGCTATCTTGAGTCGACCCATGAAGATCACACCTCTCAAGCTGGCCGTAGTCGGCCTCCCTCTCGTCGCCCTCGTGGTCAGCGCCCAGGAGCGCGAAGACCGCACTCTCCTCTCCCAGGCCGAGATGACCGCGATCATCAACGAGGTGTCGGGCGAGCGCGCGATGCATCACGTGCTCGAACTGGTTCCGTACCAGCGGGTGCGCCCGCCCGCGGAGTACCAGGCGCCCTACCGCGAGAGCCGGGTCATGGCCGACTTCGCGAAGGAGTACGGTTTCAGCAACGTCGCCATCGAGACCTACGGCACGCCCACCGCGGCCTGGCAGCCGACCGTGGGAGAGCTGTGGATGACCGCGCCCAGGAACGTGAAGCTCTTCGACATCCACGACGTGGCCCTCTCCCTCGCCTCCCTCAACGCGAACGGCGACCTCGCCGGGGAACTCGTGGACGTGGGTCCGGGGCGGGCCCAGGACTTCGAAGGCAAGGACGTCAAGGGCCGGTTCGTGCTCTCCTCCGGATCGACGAACGCGACCTACGCCCAGGCGGTCCAGCGCGGAGCCATCGGCGTCCTCGGCATCAGCGTGATCGGATACCAGCGGGCGACCGACTTCCCCACCCAGATCGTCTCCTCGAACGTGAACGCGCAGCCGGGCACGGTGGCCTGGTCTCTGACCCCGGAGGTGCGGAACAACCTCTCGGCCCTCCTCACGCGCGGCGAGAGGATCACCATCCGCTCGGTGGTGAAGAGCACGCCGGTGATGCTCAAGTCCGAGTACGTCCACGCCGAGATTCCGGGCGACGGCAGCACTTCCCAGGAAGTCGCGATCAGCGGCCATCTCTACGAAGGCGTCATCAAGCAGGGCGCCAACGACGACAACTCCGGCTGCGCGCTCACCCTCGAGATCGGGCGCGCGTACATCAAGCTCATCAACGAGGGAAAACTCCCCCGGCCAAAGCGCACCATCAATTTCCAGTGGGTGCCGGAGATCGTGGGCACCCACGCCTACCTGAACGCCCATCCCGAGAAGAAGAAGGCGATCATCGGCACCCTCAACTTCGACATGGAAGCGATCCGCATCGCGGACAGCCGCAGCTTCTGGGTCCTGCAGCGCACCCCCGACACCTTCCCCTCCTACCTCAACGACATCGCGCAGAGCATGATGGAGTACGTGGCCGACATCTCGCGCGAACGCGTGAGGTTCCGCCGCAACCTCACCGGGTACGCGCCCACCCAGCCCGTCGAGTCGCCGCGCGGCAGCAAGGACGCCTTCTACATCAAGATCGACAAGCACTACGGGTCCTCGGACCACGTGACCTACATGCAGCACGGCATACCCGCGGTCATGTTCATCACCTGGCCGGACATGTGGTACCACTCGTCGGAGGACACCCCGGACAAGCAGGATTCGACCCAGTACAAGCGCGCGGCCGCAGTGGGCCTCGGTTCGCTCGCCGCCCTCGCCTCCGGCACCGACGAGATGGCGGCTCGGATCCTCGCCGACAACCTCGGCCGCGGGCTCTCGCGCATGGGCGAGTCGCACACCAAGGGCCTTGGCTACATGGCGGACGCTGGGGATGCCGCGGGCCTCACCACTGCGTACAAGGAAGCGAAGAACGCGATCCAGCACCAGGCGGGAATCGAGAAGGCGGTGGTCCGCTCGGCGTCGGTGCTGTGGACCGACGTCACCGCGGGCCAGAAGAAGACCGCGACCTTCGAGCCCCTGATCGACGCCCGCGCGGGCTCGCTCCTGAACGAGGTGAAGGCCGCGTATCAACTCCAGGCCGCGCAACGGGCAGTGGCGGCGGCCGAGCCCTTGATGACGGCCGAAGAGAAGGAAGCGGCCAGCCTCATCGTCGAAGCGGTTCCTCCGCCTCCGGGCGCGGGCCCGGGCGGAGGATTCGGCGGAGGCGGGCGAGGCCCCGCGACCGGTCCGAGCCTGCCCGACGAGTTCAACGCCGAACTCGGCCTCCTGATTCCGAAAAAGCTGTCCGTCCTTCAGATCCGCGACTTCCTCTCCGGCGAATTCACGCCTCTGCCCGTGGCGGACGTCCTCGCCGTCCTGCGCGCGAGGGAGAAGGCGGGCTCGGTGAAGATCACACCGAAGCCCGCCGACCCGAAGGCAACGCCCAAGAGGAAGTGAGTCCTACTTCGGGTCGGTCTTCGGCTTGATCTCGTGCTTCACCGGCACGGCGCAGCCGCCCTTGCCCTTGCAGGTGTTCTTGCCCTGGCAGCCGGATTCCTTGGTCCCGCAGCCGCCCTGGCCCTTGCAGTCGTTCTTGCCGCGGCACTCGTGGTGAGCGGAGGTGGCGCAGCCGCCCTTGCCCTTGCACGAGTTCTTCCCCGCGCAGCCCGCGTCGCCGGTCTTGCAGCCGCCCTGGCCCTTGCACTCGTTGCGCGCCTTGCAGATGTGCTTGGGCGCTTTGTCCTCGGCCTTCTTGTCCTGGGCCATCGAACGCGCGCCCGCGGCGAGGCTCACGCCCACCGCACCCAGCACCTTGTTGAATTCCCGTCGGTTCATTCCGTGTCTCCCTCTCAGTGACAATTTCCTAGATTGTTTCCGCGCGGCGTGCGGACGCCGCGAACACTCAGGATCGCAGGAATCTCCCGGGAGCGTCAAACGGCGCCGGGTTCAACGGGATGAACCTTCGCGTATTCTCCGTCGGGTGACCCGGCGCTACCTCACCGCGGCCTCGCGCGAGCGCCTCGTGGTTTCCCGCGTGGTGTCGTTCCTTGGCCTCGGGGTCCTCGCCATCCTGGGAATCATGTGGTCCCAGGATCCCCAGGCCACCATCTTCCAGGTGGCCCCGTTCGGCCTCGTGGGCCTTGCCCTCGTCGCGGGATCTCAGGTCCTCGCCAGGAAACAGCGCCAGTGCCTGCGGGTGGATCTTTCCACTCGCCAGGCCACCTTCGTCGCCAAGGGCACAGATCGTTGGAGCGCATCGCTCGATGAACTGGGACCGGTGGTGTGCGTGCCCTTCGAGCGGCGCCGATACCGCAACGGCGTCGCGTACGACCTTACCGAGTATCAGGCCGCCCTCTCCGGCCAGAAGCATCTGGCCCTGCAGGGATCGAGCGACTATCCGCCCTCGCGCCGCTTCGCCCTCCGCCTCGCGCGTGAGTGGGGAGTCGGGTTTCGGGGGCTCGACGGCCGGGTCCGCGATGCGCGGAGTCTCGACGCGCCGCTGAAGCCGGGACAGGACAGGATCGCGCCGCTGGAACCGGAGTCCGGCGTCATCATCGAAGCGAAGGACGGCGTCACTATTCTCAGGTCGACAGCTCTGCCCCGCGGCAGCGCCTTCCCGGACCTGTACATCCTCGGGGGAGCGGCGCTCGGCCTCGTCGGGTTGCGGGAGCGTCACGCCGACCAGGTCTTCCTCGATCCCGCGTTCCAACCTCTGGAGACGGCGCTGCTCGCCGCCCTCGCCCTGGCCGTGCTGGGCGCCGCGAGCGTGTTCCTCCTTCAGGTCCGGGCCTTCCTGCTGCCGGCCGCGCTGGCCGTGGACGAGAGTCGCGTCCGTTATCGCGGTCGCTCGCTGCGCGTCGGCGATGTCCGGGAGGTGGTGAGCACGAACGAGATCCTCATTCTCACCGACCGGGACTACCTCGCGATCCCCGCCGACTTCTGCAGGCCGGGCGCGACCCCCGCGGTGGTCCGGACCATCCATCGACTCATCGCCGATCGCGCGGCCGGGGCGCCCATGGCGCTCTAGGAATCCCCGCGTCCGGCTAGCGAGCGGGCGCGCCGGATGCCCGCGGGCGCAATCAGGACCGGGGCCTTGGTATTTCCGCGGTCGGAGTGACCTCGCCGTCCGGGCGGGGAACCTCGGCGGTGGGACCGTTCACCACGTCGTCGGGAATCGCGAGGCGCTCCCCGATGAGCCGGCCGAAGATCATGGCCGGGCCCATCACCATGCCCCCGCAGAAGGAATTGCCGCAGGTCGCGCCCGCGCCCAGGATCTCGCCCGCGGCGTAGAGCCCTTCGATGATGGAGCCGTCCTCGCGGCGCACGCGCAGCGACGCGTCCACGTCGACCCCGGCGAACGTGATCAGCGAGATGCCGTGGTTCCGCATGGCATAGAAGGGCGGCTTCTCGATGAGCGCGGGCAGGAAGGTGCGGCCAAAGTCCGGGTCGACGCGGTCGCGCACGAAACCGTTGTAGCGGGCGACGGACACGAGCAGCCCCTCCTCGTCGATCCCGGCCGCGCGGGCCAGTTCGGCGAGGGTCGGGGCCACGTGCACGCCGTCGCGTTTGCCCGCCCGTTCCCGCAGGTCCGACTTCGACCATCCCACGATGATGTTGTCGGACATCTCCACTCCGTGATCGTCGAGCACGGTGAAGAAGGTGAGGCCGTCGGTCTTCAGGAGCGCGCGCTCCTTCAAGTCGATGCTCTCCTCGTCCTCGGCGATCCAGCGCTTGCCGAAACGATCGACGTAGATCTCGTAGGGGGGCCGCTCCTTCGCGATGAGAAGGGGACGATCGGCCCAGAAGGCCCGGTGCGGATCGTCGGGGTGGGGCAGGCCGCCGAAGGTCGGGAGGTAGGTGCCCTGACCCGCGACATGGGCGCCGAGGCCGCGCGCCATCATCAGGCCATCGCCGGTCGAGTGTTCGCGCGCCGCGGACACGAGGGGGAAGCCCTCGATCTCCTGGAAGAGTTGAGGCGAGGCGGCAAAGCCGCCGGTGGCGAGCACCACCCCGCGCTGCGCGCGCGCGACCTCTATCCGCCCGCCCTGGGCGAACTGCACGCCGACCACGCGGCCCTTGTCGGTGAGGAGGGCCTTGACCTTGGCCTTCAGGGCCAGGGTGACCGCGCCGGAGTCGATGAGCGGCTGGACCACCCGGGAGAGGACCTTGAGCACGGAGCGGGCCTCGTCGACCCCGTAGTACGTGCGCGGAACCGAGTAGGGCTCGTGGCCGTGGACAATGCGGGGCGAGTCGGGAGCGAACTCGAATCCTTCTTCCTGCAGCCAGTCGATGAGCCAGGCCGAGTGCGAGAGAGCGAGGCGGACGAGATCCTCGCGCGCGGTGTGCCTGGAGATGCGCTGGATGTCCTTGAAGTGGGCCTCGGTCGAGTCCTCGATGCCGCGTTCCTTCTGTCGCCGAGTCCCCGCCGCGGACATATGGCCGCCGGAAAGGTGGAGAGTGCCGCCGATCTGGTCTTCCTTCTCCACCACCAGAACGCGCGCTCCCGCCTTCGCGCCGAAGATGGCACAGGGGAGGCCGGCGGTTCCGGCTCCCACCACGATGAAGTCGTAGATATCCATCGACGGTGCGGAGTCTTCCACGTTGCGAGCCTCCGGGCAACGCGCCGGGTCCAGTGGGAGCCGGTTTGACGCCGCCGCCTCTCCCCTTCTAGCGTTCGCCCATGGATCTCTCCAGGCTGTTCCGCGAGCACATCGCGAAGATGACCACCAACGCCGCGAAGACCCTGGCCGAGACGGGCTTCGATGCCCTCGTCCTGGGCGCGGGATCGCAGATGGTCTATTACGCGGACGACATGGAGCCGCCCTTCAGGTCGAACCCGCACTTCGCGAGTTTCTGCCCGCTCAAGGGACCCCATCACGCGATCGTGGTGAAGCCGGGTGCCAAACCGCGGCTGATCCGCTGGGCCCCGAAGGACTACTGGTACGAGCGCGCGCCCTTCGCGGCGGACTTCTGGACCGGCGAGTTCGAGATCGACGAGGCGGACACCGCCTCCGGGGTGTTCAAGAAGATCGGGGCCCTCTCCCGCGCCGCGTTCGTGGGAGACGACGAAGCAGGGGCCGCGGCGGCCGGCTTCGCCACCAACCCGGAGCCCCTCTTGAGGCGGCTCGACTGGGATCGGGCGATCAAGACCGCGTACGAGATCGAGTGCCTGAGCCGCGCCACCGTCCTGGGTGCTTCGGGCCACACCGCCGCGCGCGAGGCGTTCCTCGCGGGGAAGAGCGAACTCGCGATCCACCACGCGTTCGTCGAGGGCGCCGGCTGCACGGAGGATGCGCTTCCCTATCCGACCATCGTCTGCCTGGACGCCAAGGCCGCCATCCTTCACTATCACGCGAAGCGGGCCACCGGCTCGGGCAAGCTGCTCCTGCTCGACGCGGGAGCCCCCGATCACGGCTATGGGTGCGACATCACCCGAACCTGGGCCGCTCCTTCATGCGATCCGAAGTTCAAGGCGCTGATCGGCGCGGTCGACAAGCTCCAGAGGGAGCTGTGCGCGATGGTCCAGCCGGGACACTCGTACGTGGACATCCATCTCGCCGCCCACCGCATGATCGGGGAGGCCCTGATCGACCACGGGATCCTGAAGTGTTCGCTCGACGCCGCGATCGAGAAGCGCTACACGTCGGTGTTCTTCCCGCACGGCGTCGGCCACCATCTCGGGATCCAGGTTCACGACATCGGCGGCCGCCAGAAGTCGCGCGAGGGCGGCATTCTGCCTCCGCCCGAGGGCCATCCCTACCTCCGCAACACCCGCATCATGGAGGCGGGCCAGGTGTTCACGATCGAGCCGGGCATCTACTTCGTGGAGATGCTGCTGGAGCCCTTCCGCGCCAACCCGGGGGCCGGGGACTTCAACTGGCCGCTCATCGATCAACTCGCCCCCATGGGCGGCATCCGCGTGGAGGACAACGTGGTGGTCACCGAAAAGGGCCATCGCAACCTGACGCGGGAGCACCTACCCAGCTGATTGACCTCGCGCCAACACCCCCACGGCGAACCCGAACACCAGGTAGTGGCCCGTGAACGCGAGCACATAGTCCGCGAGGCCGTGGACGGTCATGGCCACGAGGATCGACAGGGCGGCGAGAGCGGCGCTCGAATGGGGCGCCTCCCGCCAGCCGCTCGATAGCGCGAAGAAGAGAGCCGCCCCAAACGCCGCCAGGCCGAAGGTACCGAGGGTGGCCGCGAATTCCAGGAACATGTTGTTCGAGAAGACGCGGGTGTCGAACGTGGTCTTCCCCGCGAGCGCGCCGTAGGTCCAGCGGTAGTTGTCGGGACCCACGCCGAAGAACGGATTCGCCGACCACATCCGAACCGCGAGCCGCCAGAGCTCGAGCCGCGAGGGCCGCCAGGCGAGGGTGTCGGGAATCGCGGCCAGGGCCTCGGCTTCCGGAACCGAGAGCGCCGCCGCGGGGCCGCGGCCCACGATCAGCCGGGCGACGCCCGGCTTCACCCCCTGCCCCGAGAACCAGGTCGTGTCCTCGTGAACGAGGTCCCACATCAGCAGGTACTCGCCTTCGCTCGCGGGGGCCTGCAGGATCGCCTTGATGGTCACGGTCTCGCCGGGCAGCACGTCGCGGGGCAGGTCGGCGCGGGGGCCGTCGACGAGCGGCCGGCGCGAGTTCTCATAGAGGTGATACGCAAGGTGGATCTCCTCGGCCTTCCGCCACGGGCGGCGGCCGACGTTGCGCACCGTCACCGGAACCGTGACCCGGGCGCCCGGATCCATCGCGAACTGCCGGGGCGTCTGGTAGGTCGCGGCGTAGAAGTCGTTCGCGTTCTCGCCGCCGAATCGGATCTGGGAGATCTCGGCGCTTCCCACGAAGAGGCCGAGGACCCCGAGGTAGAGGCTCGGGGGAACGAACCGGCCGCGACCCGTCTCGAACCAGGCCACGACCAGGAGCCCGGCCAGGCCCGCGATCCAGGCGCCGCGGGAGTAGGTGTGGGCGAGGCCGGCGGTCAGGAGGAGGACGAAGGCCGCGCGGATCCGCGGCCGGGGGCGCAGAAGGGTCACTCCCGCGAGGAGCGCGTAGAAGATCATGGCCGCGCCGAGGTTGGGGTACTCCGATCCAGCACTCGCCCGCCGTACGCCCGCGACGTTGAACGGAATCTCGCGGAACGCGCCGAGGAGCACATCCAGCGACCGCATCCCCCGACCTTCGAGCAGAGCGAGAATCGCGGCCACGCTCCCCGAAGCGACCAGGGCGCCGAGCCCCCATCGAAGATCTCTTTCCTTCAGTCGGGCGACGAGCGCCGCGAACACCGCCATCACGACCAGGCGGAGGGCGAACTTCAACGCACGGCCGGGATCGGGAACCGCGAGACTGGCCGAGACCAGGCTCGTGACGATCATGAGAGCGAGAGCGAGCAGGGGCGGAGTGAGCCGGCCCGGCCACCCGGCCCGTCTCGAATTGAAGGCCAGGACCGCGAGGCACGGCAACGCCACCGCCTCGACCAGGGAGAGATGGAAGAGGCCCAGCGGGATCGTGAAACGCGGCTCGAAGGGCGCGATGAGGAGAATCGCGGCGAGGCAGATCCGGGAGGATGCGGATCCGTTCAAGCGGTGGTCTTCGAGGGGGCCGGGGCCGGCGCGGGCAGCGTCGCCACCCAGTCGAGATAGGCGCCCAGCTTGAACTTCTTCGCGGTGTTCGCCGACGACATGTAGCGGATCTGGCCGAGGACATTGCGCTGGGGCGCCCAGGGCCGGTCGAACAGGCCGAAGCACCAGAGGATGCCGGTGTAGGAATTCGGATTGCGGCCGTCGAGCGCGTACTTGTTGTTGAGATGGACGAGGGTCTGGTAGGCCTCTTCGGGTGTCTTCGACCACTCGATCACCTTCTTGCCCCAGAGCATGCGCAGGTAGTTGTGGATGCCGCCCGTCGCCATCAGTTCGCGTTGCGCCGCGTTCCACAGCGGATCGTGGGTAGCCGCACTCTCCCACTGCGCGAGGTCGTACACGAACTCGCGCTCGTCGCCCGCGTGGAGATGAAGGGTGGCGAGGGCCCACTTGGGAAGTGCCGTCTCCAGCGACTTCGTATCCTCGCGCCGGTGGAGGTGCCAGACGTAGCCGACGTCGCGCCAGGTGAGAGCTTCGTCGAGGAACGAGTTCGCGTTCGCGTCCTCGCCGAAGAACCCCTCGCGCTTCCCCGCAACCTCCAGATGAAGGCGCACCGGCGCGTACCCGCCGGTGGCGTCGAAGACCGACATCACGATCTCCTCGATACCGATGTGGCCGAAATGCAGGTAGGGCGAGAGTCCGGAGCCGTGGACCTCGGAAGGCGGGGCGGGGTCCGAGCGATGCTCGGCGTAGATGGGCAGGCCCTTCTTGAGGAAGACCTTGAGCTGGGCGCGCGCGGCCGCGCTGCCGCCCGCGCGTCCGTCGACCGGGCGCACGTTCTGGTCGACGGGCAGCCTGGCGATGAGGCGCGGAAGGTCATCGAGCTCCGCGAGGTCGAAGCCGGGGATGATCTTCGACCCGTCCGCCCGGGGCGGCTTCGGCTTCGGCGCGCTCCGATGTTCGAAGGCCCCGGCGAACTGCTTGTGGATCTTCGGCCGCAGATGAGCGGCCGCGTAGGGGGCGTCGCCGAGGAGTCGAAGCGGAACCACCGAGTTCGAGTCCACCGCGATGACCGCGCGATCGGTCCAGCGGGCGAGCGAAGCGCTCTGGCCGGGGATGATGAAGCACGGGAAGTCATCGGTGATCACCAGGGCCGCCCGCGCGGCGAGGCGGGCGAGGAGGCCCTTCGCGGGCCGCTTCTTCGTCTCCACGAACGGCCAGTAGGTGAAGCCCTGCTTCCCGGCCGCCGCGGCGTTGTCGCGCATGCCTTCGAGAATGAACTGGTGGAGCCTCGCGCTCGCCCACGGGTAGTCGAGACGCAATCCTTCGTAGATCACGAGGGGCTTCCCCAGCTCGTTCGCGCACTTGATCGCGTAGTCGAGCGAGTGATTGTGGGAGAGGCGTCGCTGCGCCTGCATCCAGTAGAGGACGAACTGCCCGTCCTTGACGAGGGGTTGGTCGTTGAGCCGATGGAGGCGGGCTTGATTGAGGGTCATGACGAGGCTTCGGCGCCAGTGACAAAGCATAGTGCGCCCCCGCTGGCGCCGTTCGCTAGAATGCGTTGGAGCGTTCCAGAAAGGCGACCCACAAATGAGCCCGAAAGCGCGCCGGACCCGGAAGCCCTTCCGTCTTGCCCTTCTCACCGGAGGCGGCGACTGTCCCGGCCTCAACGCGGTCATCCGGGCCGCCGCGCGCTCCGCCTTCGCGCTCGGCTGGGAGGTCTACGGCATCGAGGACGGCTTCGAGGGCCTGCTTACCAGGCGCGCCCACCAGCTTCACCCGCGTGACGTGCGCGGGATCCTGCATCTTGGCGGCACCATTCTCGGAACCTCGAACCGGGTGAACCCGTTCCGGGTGGACCGCCGCGCGAGGCCGGGGAACAAGGCCAATGACGCCGACCGTTCCGCGGAAGTGGTGCGGAACTTCAAGGCCATGGGCTTTGGCGCGCTCATCGCCATCGGCGGGGACGGCACGCTGAGCATCGCCCTGCGCCTGGCCGCGAAGGGCATTCCCGTGGTCGGGGTGCCCAAGACCATCGACAACGACATCGAGCACACCTCGGTGACCTTCGGTTTCGACACCGCGGTCTCCACCGCCACCGACGCCATCGACAAGCTCCACCCCACCACGGAGGCGCACGGCCGCGTGATGGTGGTCGAACTGATGGGCCGCAACGCGGGGTTCATCGCCCTGAACTCCGGGGTCGCGGGCGGAGCCGACGTCATCCTCATCCCGGAAATCCCCTTCGACCTCGACCTCGTGTGCGACAAGATCCGCGAACGCGAGAAGGGCCACCGCGGCGGCTACTTCTCCATCGTGGTGGTGGCCGAGGGAGCGCGAAGCAAGGGCGGCAAGATCCATCTCCGGGCCACGGACCAGGGGGGGGCGCCGCGCCTGGGCGGCATCGGCGCATGGGTCGCGGAAGAGATCGGCAAGCGAACCGGCAAGGAGACGCGCAGCCTCGTGCTCGGGCATCTCCAGCGCGGCGGCCCGCCCACCACCTTCGACCGCCTGCTCGGAACGCGCTTCGGCGCGGCCGCGGTGCGCGCGGTGAAGGACGGCGCTTTCCAGACCATGGTGGCCTTGAAGCCCCCCACCATCGTGCGCGTTCCCCTCAAGGACGCGGTGGGCGAGGGACGCACGAAGAAGGTTCCCCTCGATTCCGACGTCGTGCTGTCGGCGCGGGGACTCGGCGTTTCATTTGGCGACTGACCCATGAAACCCTGGATCCTCGCCGGCGTTCTCCTCTCCGCCCTACCCTCGGCTGCACGCAGCCAGACCGTCGAGATCACGCCGATGGCGGGCTATCGGTTCGGCGGCACCCTGCTTCGCTTTGAAGCCGTCGGCGGAGCCACCGGCGCCGGCCTGGAGGTGGGCGACAGCGCGACCTTCGGCGTGCACCTCGGATACCGGATCGGCGATTTCGAAATCGAGGGCCTGTACGCGCGCCAGGCGACGAACCTGCAGATGCCGACCCTCTTCGCCGGCACTCCGCTCATGGACCTCGACCTGGAGACCTTTCAAGCGGGCGGCAACTATCTGATCCGCACGAAGGACGCGAAGGTGGTCCCTTTCATCGGATTCGGGCTCGGCCTCACCCGACTGCTGCCGAAGCCGGAGGGATTGAGCGACGAGACCCGCTTCTCCGCTTCGTTCGCGGGCGGGGTCAAGTTCTGGCTCGGGAAGCACGTGGGCATCCGTATCGAAGGCCGCGCCTTCGTCACTGTCCTCGACAGCGAAACCGACCAGCTCTGCGGCCAGAATCGTGGCTGCGCTTCCCAGATCAGCGACAGCGACCTCTACCAGGGCGAGGCCCGCGGCGGCCTGATCTTCCGCTTCTGAGCGAGGGGCTTCGCCCTCGACTCCCGGCCGGGCCGCTCGATCGAAGGCGGGCGGCGCGCCCGAGGAGCCTTCGCTCCTCAGGGGCGCGCCGTGACGTCCCACCGCGCTACTTCAAGTCGAAGCGGTCGAGCTCCATCACCTTGTTCCAGGCCCTGGCGAAGTCGTTCACGAACTTCTGCTTCCCGTCCTCGGCGGCGTAGACCTCGGCGATGGCGCGAAGCTCGGAGTGGGAGCCGAAGATCAGGTCGACCGGCGTCGCCGTCCACTTGACCGCACCCGTCTTCCGGTCGAGCCCCTCGTAGACCCCTTCCGCCTTCGCCGACTTCTGCCACCGGGTCGACATATCGAGCAGGTTCACGAAGAAGTCATTGGAGAGAGCGCCCGGCCGGCTGGTGAAGACACCGTGCTTCGCCGCTCCGGTGTTGGCATCGAGGGCGCGCAGGCCGCCGAGTAGAACCGTGGTCTCGGGAACGGTGAGGGTCAGCATGTTGGCCCGATCGACGAGCGCCTCCGTGGGCGAGAAGTGGTTGCCGTCACCGTAGTAGTTGCGGAACGCATCGGCCCTGGGCTCGAGTGCGGCGAAGGTGCTCGCGTCGGTCTGCTCCTGAGAGGCATCCGTGCGGCCGGGCCGGAAGGGAACGCTTGCGTTGTAGCCGGCGTTCTTCGCGGCCTGCTCCACCGCGGCCGCGCCGCCGAGGACGATGAGATCGGCCAGAGAGACCTTCTTGCCATCCGTCCTCGCCTGATTGAATTCCTTCTGGATGGTCGCAAGGCCCGTGAGCACCTTGGCGATCTCGGCCGGGTTGTTCGCGGCCCAGTCCTTCTGGGGAGCAAGGCGGATGCGCGCGCCGTTGGCGCCGCCGCGCATATCGGTGCCGCGGAAAGAAGCGGCGGAGGCCCACGCGGTGCGAACGAGCTCGGGCACGGTCAACCCGGACTTGAGGATGGCGCTCTTGAGACTGGCGACGTCGGTCGCCTCGATCAGCTTGTGATCGACCGCGGGGATGACGTCCTGCCAGATGAGCGCCTCTTTCGGCGCGTCGGCGCCCACGTAGCGGGTGCGCGGACCCATGTCGCGGTGGGTCAGCTTGAACCAGGCCTTGGCGAAGGCCGTCTCGAACTCCTCCGGGGTCTGCTGGAACCGCCGGGCGATCTTCTGGTAGCTCGGGTCGAACTTCAGGGCCAGGTCGGTGGTGAACATGATGATCGAGTTGCGCTTGCCGGCCTCATGAGCATCGGGCACCAGGTTCGCGCCTGCGTCGTCCTTGGGAATCCACTGGGTGGCGCCGGCCGGGCTCTTCGACTGCACCCACTCGAAGCCGAACAGGTTGTTGAGATACTGCGTGGTCCACTGGGTGGGCTTCGAAGTCCAGGCGCCTTCGAGACCGCTCGTGATGGTGTCGACGCCATTTCCCTTCCCGCAGGCGTTCTTCCAGCCGAACCCCTGTTCCTCCATACCCGCCGCCGCCGGCTCGGGGCCGACGCACTTGGACGGGTCGGCCTTTCCGTGGGCTTTTCCGAAGGTGTGCCCGCCCGCGATCAGGGCCACGGTTTCCTCGTCGTTCATGGCCATGCGGCCGAAGGTCTCGCGGATGTCCTTCGCGGCGAGGAGCGGGTCGGGATTGCCGTTGGGGCCTTCCGGATTCACATAGATGAGGCCCATCTGGACCGCGGCCAGCGGGTTGTCGAGCTTGCGGTCGCCCTTGTATCGCGCGTCCGCGGCGAGGAACTTCTTCTCCGCGCCCCAATACACGAGGTCGGCTTCCCAGTCGTCGGTGCGGCCGCCCGCGAAACCGAAGGTCTTGAAGCCCATCGACTCGAGGGCGACGTTGCCGGTGAGGACCATCAGGTCGGCCCAGGAGAGGCTGCTGCCGTACTTCTGCTTGATCGGCCACAACAGCCGCCGCGCCTTGTCGAGGTTGGCGTTGTCCGGCCAGCTGTTCAAGGGCTCGAATCTCTGCTGGCCGCCGCCGGCCCCGCCCCGGCCGTCGGCGACGCGATAGGTGCCGGCGCTATGCCAGGCCATGCGGATGAAGAAGGGTCCATAGTGCCCCCAGTCGGCCGGCCACCACTCCTGAGAGGTCTTCATCAGCTTCTCGATGTCGCTCTTCACGACCTTGATATCGAGCTTCGCGAACTCCTGGGGGTAGTTGAACCGGCTGTCCATGGGGCTGGAGCTGGCGGCGTGCTGGCGGAGGGGGGCGAGATCCAGGCGCTCGGGCCACCAGAACTGATTCGAGGTGGGGTTCGTCTGGGCGTGGGCCGGGCCGATGGCCACGACGGCGATCGCCAGGGTGAGAACTTGCTTCAGCATGTGGTTTGTTCGCTTCCTTGTCGTTGGGAGTAGGTGGAGTTCGATCCGGAGCCTAGGGAGTCGCGAGAGGCAGGTCCAAGACTTCCTCGCGATCCCTCTCATAGGCATCGTCTATTCCTCGGCGTTCGATCCGCCGTCGACGGTGTCCGTTCGATGGCCTTCGTGTCGCTAAGATCGCGTCTCCGTGACCCGTTTCGCTGCTCCCGACCCTGAACTCCTGAAGCGCCTCCAGGGAGCCCTTCCCGCGGGGCGGATCCTCTCGCGGCCCATCGACCGGCTGGCCCGGGCGTCCGACGCCTCGATGTACCGGATCGTTCCCGAGGTCGTGGTCCGGCCCCGCGACGCTTCCGACGTCCGCACCATTCTCGACATCGCGCGCGCGCTGAAGCACCCCATCACGTACCGGGCTGCAGGCACGTCGCTCTCGGGACAGGCGGTGGGACGCGGCATCCTCGTCGATCTCTCTCTCGACTGGGGCCGGTTCCGGATCGAGGAGGCGGGCGCGCGCGTCTGGGCGCAGCCCGGCGTGATCGGCGGCCTGCTCAATCGCGCGCTCGCCACCCATGGCCGGCGGATCGGGCCCGACCCCGCGTCCCTCGACTCGGCCATGATCGGCGGGATCGTCGCGAACAACGCCTCGGGCCCGTGCTGCGGCGTCGCGCAGAACAGCTATCACACCATCCGCGGGGCCACCATCGTGCTCGCCGACGGCGTCATCGTCGAGACGCACGGCGACTCCCCCGACGATGTCGACGAGCGTTTGAAGAACCGGCACCCGCGGCTCCATGCGGGGCTCCTCGATCTCAAGGCGAAAGTGCGCGCGGACAAGGCCCTGTCGAAACGGATCCGCCACAAATTCGCCACCAAGAACACCATGGCCTATTCGCTCCAGGCCTTCCTCGAGTTCGATCGGCCCTCCGACATCCTGACCCGCCTGATGGTCGGCTCCGAGGGCACGCTCGGCTTCCTCGCCGATGTGACCCTCGAGACGGTCCGCGATCCGAAGAAGCGCGCCACGGCACTCGCGTACTTCGGAGCGCTCAAGGAGGCCGGGGCCGCGGTGGCGCCCCTGGCCGAAGCGGGAACCGCGACCCTCGAGATCATGGACCGCGCGTCGCTCCTGTCGATGGCCGCGGATCTCACCCACCCGGTGGAGATCGGTCCCGACTCGGCGGCGCTGCTCATCGAGTTTCAGGAGGACGACGACAAGGCGCTCGCGGCCGGGATCGAGAAGGCCACCCGGGCGCTGAACCGCATCCCCGGGGTCGCCAACATCGAGTTCACCACCGATCCCGCGAGCCGCGCGCACAAGTGGAAGATGCGCAAGGGCCTGCTGCCCCTGATCGGGGCGCGGCGCGGGCCGGGCATGGCCATTCTGAATGAGGACGTCGCCTTCCCGCGCGAGCGCCTGGCCGAGGCGATCACCGACCTCCACGCCCTCTTCGAGCGCTTCGGCGTGCGCGACGCCGTGGTCTTCGGCCACGCGAAGGACGGCAACCTCCATTTCATCGCGCCCCAGGACTTTCGCGGCGAGAAGAACGTCCGTAACTACGAGGCCTTCATGGACGCGCTCGCCGAGATGGTGGTGGGCAAGTACGACGGCGCGCTCAAGGCCGAGCATGGGACGGGCCGCAACATGGCTCCTTATGTCGAGAGGGAGTGGGGCGCTGCCGCGTACGCGATCCTGCGGGAGATCAAGACGCTCTTCGATCCGTACAACATCCTCAACCCGGGTGTCCTGCTGAGCGACGACAAGGCCGAGCACGTCTCGAACCTGAAGCCCTTCACCGAGATCACCGACACCGCCGACCGCTGCATCGAGTGCGGCTTCTGCGAGCCGGTGTGCCCGACCCGCGCCTCCGGGCTCTCACCGCGGCAGAGGATCATCCTGCTGCGCGAGATCAAGGAGATCGCGCTGCTGAAGGAGCCGCTGCCCGAGGGGCTCGCGGCCGACTACGCGGACTCCGCCCGCGGCAGCTGCGTCCGCGATTCGATGTGCATCACTGCGTGCCCGGTGAAGATCGACACCGGGCTGCTGATGAAGGAACTCGATCGCGCCGAGTCGTCGTTCATCGGCCGGGGAGTCGCGGGCTGGATGGCCTCGCACTTCGCGACCGCGAGCGGGATGGCTCGTCGAGCGCTGTCCCTGGCCGCGAGCACGAGCGGGCCGGTCCGGAGCGGGCTCGCCGCCGGATCCGCGGTGCTCCACGCGCTCGCTCCGAAAGTCATTCCGAGACTCGACCCGAAGACTCCCCTGCCCCTCCCTTCCCCGCCCATCCCCGCCCCGCGTGGAAACGGCTCGAAGGAGGTCGTCTACTTCCCGAGCTGCGTCTCGCGCATCTTCGGCGCGCTCCCCGGCGAGGCCGGGCTTTCGACCATGGAAGCGACCCTTCGCTGTCTCGAAGCCGCGGGCTACCGAGTGACCATTCCCGCAAACGCCGATTCGCTGTGCTGCGGCCTCGCCTTCTCGAGCAAGTCGCAGCAGGAGGCCGCCGACGCGTCGATGGAAGCGACGCTCTCGGCCCTCGCCGGATTGACGCGCGGCGGCGAGGTGCCGGTCGTGACGGATGCCTCGCCCTGCACTCTCGCCTTCAGCGAGCGCGCGACGAACGGCATCCGGGTCTTCGACTTCGTCCAGTTCTGGTCGCGCGAAGTGCTCTCCCGCTCCGACGCCCCGAGAGGCGTCCTCGAAGGGCGGGCCATCCTCCATCCCACCTGCTCCCTCACCAAGCTGGGCGCCATCGAGGATCTCAAGGCGGTGGCCGCCGCCCACTCCTCGGATCCGGTCGTGCCCCTCCGCGCTTCGTGCTGCGGCTTCGCGGGCAACCAGGGCTTCGTCCATCCGGAGATCACCGAGGGCGCCACCCGGGCCGAGGCCGAGGATGTCCGCGCCCTCGACACCGCGAGCGCGACCGCGTATTCGACCTGCCGGACCTGCGAGATCGGGATGTCGCGCGCCACCGGGAAGAGCTATGCGTCCGCCGCCCATCTCGTCTACCAGGCACTCGGCCTGAAGGCCTAGGGGACCATGGACGCCTTCCTCGACTTCGTCCTCCGGCAGGATCCCGCCACCGTGATCCTGGTGCTCATGCTTCTCTCCGCGCTCGAGAACGTTTTCCCTCCCGTGCCCGCGGACGTGGCCGCGGCGGTGGGCGCCTTCTGGGCGGTGCGGGCCGGCGTCTCGCCCGTCCTGGTGGGCGCCTTGTGTTTCCTTGGAAACCAGGCGAGTGCGGTGGGCGTCTACCTCTGGGTGCGTGAAAAGGGCGAGGCGGTGCGCCAGTCGCGGGAGTTCCACCTGCTTCTGCCCCCGGAGATTCAACCGGCGGTGCGGCGTTATTTCGATCGGTTCGGCGGTCTGGGGATCTTCCTGAGCCGGTTCCTTCCCGGGCTGCGCGCGGGCGTCCTTCCCTTCGCGGCCCTCAACCACGTCTCGCCGCTCCGAGCGCTCGTGCCCGCCGCCCTCGCTTCCCTGATCTGGTACGCGGCGCTCACCGCCGCGGGCTCCGCGCTCGGCCTCGCCTACGACGACGTGAAGACCACGGTGGCGCGGGTGACGGGAGCGCTCGGTACCGTCGGCATGCTCATCGCCGCGGCGGCCATCATCCTGCTCTGGCGCGCGGCCGGGCGAGCGCGGGCGAAGCGGCTGGCCGATCAGGCCAAAGGCGCCGCCTGAGGCCTCAGGGGTTGTCCCTCGACGCCGCGGCCAGGCTCATGGACACCGAGGCCATGACTTTGAGCGCGGCGTCGACCTGGCGCGGCGGCACTCTCCCGAGGGCCGAGAGCAAGGCCGACTCGATGGTGGGGTGGGAAAGAGAGAGCAACTCGATTCCGGCGGGAGTGACGCGAAGCAGGGCCCGGCGCCGGTCCGGTCCGTCCGAGCTTCGAAGGATGAGCCCCCGGTCGGCCAGGCGTTTCACCAGGCCGCTGACCGTGCTCGGGTGCAGATGCAGGAGTCGGGCCAGCCGCCCGGCCGGCAGTCCCGGGAAGCGGGCCACCAGCCGGAGGGCGAGCCGCTGAGGGCCGCTGACGCCGGAGGTGCGCTCCATGCGCTTCGACAGCTTCTGGAGCGCGTGGTCGAGGGCCCAGAGTTCGCGAAGAAAATCCAGCCCGGGACCGAGCACCTCCTCCGGATCCCTCGAATTCATCCGTTCGCTGCCTCCAGTTCCTCGAGCCGTTTCACCAGCGTTCCGGTGTCCTCGCGCAGGCGCGCGAGGAGGCGGATGAGCGAGTCGATGCCGGCCTGGGACTCGAGATAGAACTCCGCGCGCGAGCCCGGCCTCCGACCCACGCGTATCCCGAGAAGGCGGCCGGGCTGATCGAGAGCGAACACGTCCTCGTCAGTCTCGTCGTCTCCAACGTAGATGGCGGTGTCGCAGGAAAGACGCGATCGCTCCCGCTCGAGGGCCATGCCCTTGTGCGGCGCGTCCGAGGGCACAATGTTCACCACTTCGATGCCGCCTATCAGTCGCGCCTTCTGGAGGCCTCGCACGACCTCGGCCACCACGGCGCGGACCTTCTTCTTGGACCGCGACCTCCGGAAGTGAATGGCGAGGGAGTAGTTCTTGTCCTCGATCTCGACGCCCGGCTCCGAGGCGAGCGCTTCCTCGAAGAGCGGACGCCATTCGCGCACGCGCCGATGAATCCGCGGGGTCGCCTTCCACGGCTCCAGCCCGTGGTTCCCCACCACCGCGCGCAGCCCGAGGCCCTGGACTCTCTTCTCCACGTCCGGGTAGGCGCGGCCGGAAATGACCACGGTCGGATACAGCGCGGCCACGCGGGTGAGGAGTCGTCTCGTGGCCGGACGCATGACGGCGTCCTCCGGACGCTCCACGATGGGTGCCAGGGTGCCGTCGAAGTCGAAAGCGAGCAGGGTCCGCGACCAGGCGAAGGGCTCGAGGAGGGCCCGCTGCCTCGCGGCCAGGATGTCCCTCATGCCTCCGCTCCGCGAAAGGCCGCCCGAAATCGGTCGCTCAGGCGCCCGGACAGGCGGTCCCGGCGGCGAAGACGGCCCGCGTCGCGCAGCATGCGGCCTGCCCACCGGTAGATGTTGAACTCGGCCACGAAGGCGCGCATCGACCGCAGACGGGCCTTCTGTTCATCCTCCGGCATCGAAAGCGCCGCCGCCAGCGCTCCCGCCGCCTCGTCGAGATCGTAGGGATTCACCACCAGCGCCTCGGTCAACTCGCGGGCCGCGCCGGTGAACTGACTGAGAACGAGAACCCCGCGCTCGTCGTCGCGCGCGGCCACGAACTCCTTGGCCACGAGGTTCATGCCGTCGTCGAGGCTGCTGACATAGCAGACGTCGGCGGCGCGGTAGTACCGGAAGACCACGGGCGGCTCGTGATGAGCGCGTTTCAGGATGATGGGGACGTAAGACCCCGCGCCAAAGCGGATGTTGACTCTCTTCGCGATGGCCGCGACGCTCTCGTTGAGGTCGCGGTAGCGGTCGATGGCGGTGCGGCTCGGCGCCGCAAGTTGAACGAAGACGAACCGGCCCACCAGATCCGGCTGGAGTTCGAGCAGCCGTTCCACCGCCAGGAGCCTCTCCTCGATCCCCTTGGTGTAGTCGAGACGATCCACCCCCACTCCGAGCAGGGTGCCTTGAGGCAGGCCGAGTTCTTCGAGCACGCTGCGGCGGCACTCGGGGGCGGGAGGCAGTCCATCGAGCCAGCGCACCGGCCACTCGAGAGAGATGGGATAGGGGCGGATCAGCGTGCTGCGGCCCTGCTGGATCACCGCGTGGCTCTCCCGATCGATCCTCGACTCCAGGTATCGGTCCACCGAGTCCATGAAATTGTTGCAGTGGGCCTGGGTGTGGAAGCCGAGCATGCTGGCCCCGAGCATCCCGTCGAGAAGCTCCACCCGCCAGGGGCAGATGCCGAACCGCTCGGCGCTTGGCCACGGGATGTGCCAGAAGCCGATCACGGTGGCGCGCGGGAGCTTCTGCCGGATCATCCGAGGGGCGAGGGCGAGGTGATAGTCCTGGATCAGGACGATGGGGTCCTCGACCCCCGCCTCGTCGCAGACCGCGTCCGCGAATTTCTGGTTGACCTCCCGATAGTGGTTCCAGTCGGGGGTGCGGAACACGGGACGGGTGTGGGCGACGTGGCAGAGGGGCCAGAGGCCCTCGTTGGAGAAGCCGTAGTAGTAGCCCTTCTCCTCCTCCTCGGTGAGCCAGACCCTCCGGATCGCGTAGATCTTCTCGTCGGGAGGGACCATCACCCGGTCGTGCGCGTCCACCACCGCCCGGTCGGCGGCGCCGCTACCATGGGCGATCCACACTCCCGAGCACGCCCGCATCACCGGCTCGAGGGCGGTGACGAGGCCGCTCGCCGGATGCCGGACCTGGATGGTGCCGTCGGGGTCGTACTCGTGGATGTACGGCTCGCGGTTCGAGACGATCACGATCTTCTCGCCGTGGAGATTCCGGCCGAGGGTGCGCCGCAGACGATCCGGGTTCCAGGCCCCGCCCTCGCCGTCGGCCTCGCGCTCGGTCATGATGTCGTCGACGAGTTCGCGAACGTCGCGCAACAGGGGCCGGAATTCATCGGTCTCCTCGCCGCCCTTGAGCATGCGCTGGAGCTGACGGGTCCAACCCCGCCAGGAGAGGCGCACCGCCACGATGGTCACGAGGGAGGCGCACAGGGCGAGGAGGAAGAAGGCGGTGAGCAGAAAATCGCGGCTCTGGGCCTCGCGGCGCTCCGCGAAGCCCATGTCCTGGACCAGGATCACGAAGCCGACGAGGCCGGCCTCGTCGGAGACGGGCAGCCCCGACATGTGGACCTTCCCTCCGCGCAGGGCTTCGACGTGCAGCCACTCCATGGGCGGCCCGGCGGCGCCCACGTGGAAGACGAACGGCGCCACCGCCGCGCACCCGAACTGCGCGGGAGCGATGCCGGCAGTGGCCACGGTCTTCCCGTCGGCCGTGCAACCGGACACGCCGAGGATGCGCTCGTCTCTCACCACATCGAGGAGCACCTTCCGCAGATCCGCGGGCTTTTCAGATCGGAAGCCGGCGGAAAGGGCGGAGGAGGCGCCGTTCGCGGCGAGCCTCGCGCGCAGGGCGAGATCTCGCTCCACCCAGCCCCGGGTGGTTTCCTGGACGACCCGGAAGGCGCCCCAGGTGAGGAGGGCGAGGCCGGACACCAGGATGATCAGGAACTTGATCGGCTGTCTCACCCCGGGAGGCTAAACCAGAAT
>DAORUA010000016.1:0-23356 GCA_035432945.1 Vicinamibacteria bacterium
AGATCCATCCCCGCGGAATCGCTGGTCTGATAGGCGGGCAGGGGAAGACCGGCTCCGCCCGGGAGCCTCTTGAAAGCGATGTTCATGGGTGGCGGAAGCCTAGCGTGACCGGCGGGCCGAAGCGCGTTCCGGCCACGCGCCTCGTGGAACGGCGCCGGAAGGTCCGAAGGGACTCGCGGCATAGACTCCTCGCATGCCTCTACCGCCCATCTACGATCCGAAAGCCGTCGAACCCCTGTGGCAGGAGCTGGCCGCGGTCGGCGTCGAGCCCCTCACCACACCCGAAGAGGTCGACGCCGCGCTCTCCGCGAAGACCGGCACCACCCTCGTGATCGTGAACTCGGTCTGCGGCTGCGCCGCCGGCCAGGCCCGCCCGGGCGCGATGCTCTCGCTCCAGAACGCTCGCATTCCGGATCGTTCGGTCACGGTTTTCGCGGGCGTCGATCGCGACGCGGTCGAGCGCGCCCGGAGCTACATGAGCGCCTATCCGCCGTCCTCGCCCAGCATCGGCCTGTTCAAGGACGGGAAGCAGGTCTTCATGCTCCAGCGCACCGACCTTCAGCGCATGGACGAGCCCCAGGTGGCCGAGGCCCTGAGCAAGGCGTTCGACGCCCACTGCTCGAAGCCCGGCCCGTCGATCGACCCCGCGAAGTTCAAGGAGATCCGGCCGTACGTCGGCTGCGGTTCGCGCCTCCCGATGATGCCCACGAGGGCCTGAAGGGCCTCAGCGCGTCTTCGTTTCGTAGGCCAGCCGGTGGCGGACCTTCGCGCCCTTGGCCGCGACCGTGATCTTGAGCTTGTGAACCCGGCTCGCCGAAGAGGGCGCCGGCGCGAAGCCCAGCACGTATTGCGCCGCGAGGTCGTTCCGGATGCGGGCGAATTGAGTGGTCAGATCCCGGGCCCCGCCATCCACCACCAGTCCCCCGGTGGCCCCGGCGAGGGTCTTGAGCACGTCGCGGCCGTGAGCGTGGATGTCGTGCTTCGCGAAGTAGATCGCGTAGAACGTCACTGATTCGTTCTGAAGCGCTTTCGCGGTCTCCGCGGCCGCCGCGCTCCTGATCTTCGCGACGTCGGCGCGCGGGAGCCCGCGAAGGAACCGCGCCCGTTCCTTCGGATCCATGGATTCCGCCGCGCGCAGCAGGGCGCCGGTGTCCGCCCCGTCGGTGAGGGCCACGATGATCGGCCGGCGGGTGGGATCGTTCGCCACCCGGGGGATGCTCTGGAGCACCGCGTCGAAGAGATAGGTCCCCCCGGTCTCATCCTCGGCCAGGATTCGATCCAGGACCGCGGCGGGACCGGTCTCTTCGTAGGGCCACACCCGGATCTTCGAGTTGAAGGAGACGATGTTGCGCCCGCGGACCGAGGGTATCGACCCTGCGAACTCCACCGCGGCATGACGAGCGCGGCGGAGGTCCTCCCGCATCGAACCGCTCGTGTCCAGAAGCATGACGAAGTCGACCGGCCATGCCGCCCCGGCCCCCCCCGCGGCATCCGCGAAGGACGCGAAGGTGGCCACGTCCCGAGGCTTGCCGTCTTCGCGGACGGTGAAGTCTTTCGCCTTCAGACCGCGCACCGGCTGACCCGATCCGTCGGTCACGCTCGCAACCACGTACACGATCTCGGCGGAGGTCGGGAATACGAGGGGCGCTTGAGCGGTGAGGAGGGCGAGGGAGGCGGCGAAGCCTGGCCAGGACATCCCTAGATCCTAAACAGGGCGGCGCAGGCGATCTACTCGGCGTGGCTTTCCAGGCGTCGGCGCGGGCGGACACCCAATGCGGTTTCGTGGTTCGCCAACGTGGATGCCGGATCACGCCAGGTTTCGTCGTCGGCGGTGTGGCCCTCGAGGGAAACCGTCACCATAACTTCCACCAGGACTTCGAACGCTTGAAGCGTGCGAGGGGTATCGACTCGGGCTCGAGAAGGGAGGCGTCGATCGGCCCCTCGAGGTGGTATCCGAGCAGCGCGCCGAGGGCGGCTTCGCCCAATTCGAGCGGATGAAACGGAAACGGGTAAGCGGCTTCATCCTCCTCGGATGGATCGACGGCTGGATGGTCCCCATTCCAATAGGGTTCCTCGAACGGCTCCCGGGTTCCGATGTCCTCGATGATTCCGTCGTCGGGAGAGAGGCTGAGCGCGCGCCCCAGCTTCGCATCGCGCCAGACCGCATACGCAAACCAGTCGACGACGCTGTGCATCGCGTGGAGATAGAGGGTTCGGCCCCGTGATTCTTCGATGAACGCGGAAGGGAGCGTCGATGGTCTGTCGCGGCCAAACTCCGCAGCGGCCAAGATGGTCACGCCGCCCAGGCAACCTACAAGCAATTCGTCGTCGGGAGGACTCGTGAATGAGAGGTCGCCGTCCTCCAGGGGCGTCAGCATCTCCTTGGGAAAGAGCCGCTTCGCGACGATCTCGGAGGCGTTGCGATTCAATACAGGCTGGGCGCGCAAGAGCGTCGGCACGGAACCGTCCGCATAGACCGCCATCCACGTCTTAGCGCCCATCGCCGCCTCCGCAGACATGATTGTCCCTCTTTTGCGTGTGCAGGTGTGGAACTCCTGGACCCCGGTCTTCGCCGGGATCGGAGGCAGAAGATCCCTGCGAGCCCGGTCGCAATAACGGCGCGAGCGCCGGGCCTTCCGGTATTCTGATTCCCGATGGACACTCTCGGACCCTACCGGGTGGTCGGCAAGCTGGGCGAGGGAGGGATGGGGATCGTGTACTCCGCCCTCGACGAGCGCGGCGAGCGTGTCGCCCTGAAGGTGATCCGCGATTCCGGCGAGGATCCGCTGACGCGGAAGCGCTTCGAGCGCGAGGCTCGCCTCGCCGCCAGCCTCGATCATCCCGGAGTGTGCCGGATCCTGGAGATCGGGGAGCAGGACGGCGCTCCCTACATCGCCATGGAGTTGCTGGAAGGTGAGTCCCTCGCGGAGCGGATGAAGCGGGGGGCGCTGCCCATGGCGGAGACGGTCCACCTGGGATCGAGCGTGCTGGCCGCGCTCGCCGCGATTCATGACGCCGGCCTGGTGCATCGGGATCTCAAGCCGTCGAACATCTTCCTGACCGCGGGCGGGCCCAAGCTTCTCGACTTCGGCCTCGCCCGGCCGGTGGCCATGGCCGAGTCGGCGGACGGCCGGACTGCGAGCATGCTGACCCGGGCCGGGGAGATCCTGGGCACGCCCCACTACATGGCGCCCGAGCAGATCGCGGGGGGCACGATCGACGCCCGCACCGACCTCTTCGCGATCGCCTCCATGTTGTTCGAAATGGCGGCGGGCCGGCCGGCCTTCCGGGGGCGCACCATCATGGAGGTGTTGCACGCGACTCTTTACGACCAGCCGCCGGCACTCGGAGGCTCGGCGTCGGTGGCGAGCCTCGATCGCGTCATCCGGCGCGGCCTGGCCAAAGCCGCGGCGGACCGGCCGGCGAGTGCCGCCGCGATGGCGGCCGATCTCGCCGCGGTTCTGGCCGCGGACGACACCGGCGCGCTTCCCCGGGTGGTGGCCATGACCCGGCTGATGGTGCTGCCCTTCCGGGTCCTGCGGAGCGATCCGGAGACCGACTTCCTCGCCTTCAGCCTGCCCGACGCGATCAGCACCTCTCTCACCGGCCTCTCCGCGCTGGTGGTGCGGTCGAGTGCGGTGGCCGCGCGCTTCGGCGGGGAATCCCCCGACTTCCGGCGCATGGCCACCGAAGCGGACGTCGATGTCGTGGTCGCGGGAACCCTCCTGCGTGCCGGCGATCGGGTGCGCGTGACCACCCAGCTCGTGGAAGCACCCGCGGGGACGCTGCTGTGGTCGCAAAGCGCGCAGGTGACCCTGACCGACATCTTCGAACTCGAGGACAGCCTCGTCCACCGCATCGTCGAGGCCCTGGCCCTGCCCCTCACCGCCCGCGAGCACCGGCTGCTCGCCCAGGACGTGCCCGAGAGCGCCAAGGCCTACGAGTTCTACCTTCGCGGCAATCAACTGGCGACCGACTCCGGCACCTGGCCGGTGGCGCGCGACCTCTACCTGCAGTGTGTGGAGACCGCCCCCCGCTACGCCCCGGCCTGGGCGAGGCTCGGCCGGGTCTATCGGCTGCTCGGAAAGTACGCCCCCAGCCAGACCCCGGAATTCGAGCAGAAGGCCGACCAGGCGTTCCGGCGCGCCCTCGACCTGAACCCGGAGCTGGCCCTCGCGCACAGCCTCTACGCGCAATTCGAGGTGGAATCGGGGCGGCCAAAGGACGCCATGTCGCGGCTCATCGAGCGCGCTCACGCCGCGGGCGCCCAGGTGGATCTCTACGTCGGCCTCGTGCACGCGTGCCGATACTGCGGGCTGCTCGAAGCCTCGCTCGCCGCCCACGAGAACGCTCGCCGCCTCGACCCCCAGGTGAAGACCAGCGTGAACTTCACCCATCTCGCCCTGGGCCAGTACGACCGCGCCATCGCCAGCGACGCTCCGGGCGACCTGTTCGGCACGCGCAACTACGCGCTCTCCACCCTCGGCCGGAAAGAGGAGGTCCTGGAGATGTGCCGACGGATGGAGCCCACGGTGCAAGGCGCCGCGCGCGAGATGCTGCGGGCGCAGCGGGCCACCGTCGAAGGCGACCGCGACGCCATCATGGAGGCCATGACCGTCCTCCTCGCCGCGGGCATGCGCGACCCGGAGGGCATCTATATGGGTGTCCGCTCGCTCGCTCTTCTCGGGCTCCACGAGGAGGCCCTTCGCCATTTCGAGCGTGTGGTCGAAGGCGGCTACTACTGCGTGCCCCACTTCCTCCAGGACCCCTGGCTCGATGGTCTGAGGGCGCGCCCGGCATTCGCCGTGATCATGGGCCACGCCGAGGCGCTTTCCGCCGAGGCACGCCGCGTCTTCGAGAGTTCTTCCGGGCCCGCCCTGCTGGGCGTTAGCATCGACTGAGAGGCGGCCCTCATCGTGAAGACCATCGTTCGCATCCTCATGGTCGCTGCCGTGGCCACTCTCGGCGACTTCATCTGGTACACCTATGGCGTCCGCCACAGCCTCGTGGCGGGGATCGTTCACGGCGCCTTTCTCCTGACCTCGGTGGGCTTCGTGCTCGGCCTCGCCAGCGGCCGCCCGGTGAAGGGACTGCCGATCGGAACGATCGCCGGGATCGGCGGAGCTTTGAGCTACTACGTCCTGGTCGCGGTCATGGACCCTAGAACCTACGGCACGGCGATCCCCGGGGCATGGATCATCATGTGGCTGCTTCTCGCGGCGCTCGATGGGCGGTGGCTCAGAGCCCCCGGGCGACGATCCTGGGCCGAGGTCGCGGGCCGGGGTATCGCCGCCGCGGTGCTCGGGAGCATCGCCTTCTATCTCGTCCTCGACACCCTCTGGGGCCGGCCTCCGGCTACCGGGCGCAACTACGCCGTCCAGTTTCTCGCCTGGGCGTTCGCGTGGGCGCCGGGTCTGCTGTCCCTCATGCTGGGCGGGGCCGCGAGGGCGACACCCGACGCGCGCTCGAAGGCGGAAGGTCCCTCCGTTCCGGATGTAAGGTAGCTCGAGGAGGGCGCGCTGTGTTGAGAAACATCCTTGGCATCGTTGCCGGCTTCATCCTCGGCAGCGTCGTGAACATGGGGCTGGTCACGGTGAGTTCCTCGGTGATCGCTCCGCCCGCGGGGGCCGACATGACCACCGTCGAAGGCCTTCAGGCTGCGATGCCGCGTCTCGAGGCGAAGCACTTCGTATTCCCATTCCTGGCCCACGCTCTTGGCACTCTGGTCGCTTCCCTCGCGGCCGCCACCATCGCCGCCAGTCACAAGATGATGATCGCCCTTGGCTTCGGCGGCCTGTTCCTGGTGGGCGGCATCGCGGCTTCCATGATGATCCCCGCCCCGGCCTGGTTCATCGCCCTCGACCTGATCGTCGCCTACATCCCGATGGCGTGGATCGGGGGGAAGCTGGGCCGAGGCTAGCCCGTCGCGTCAAGGACCGCTTTCGCGATGAGTTCCGGTGGGCGGAATCCTGAGGTGGTGGCTTGGTGCTGAGCGCGGAGCAGATCCTGGCGCTCGCGCCGGACGACTCGTCATCGAAAGCGGCGAAGGGCCTGCTCAATCCCGCCAAGTGGCCCACCCTCGGTTCCGCGGAGACCACGATCTGGGGCGAGTGCCAGGGCAGCGGATCGACTCCCTACCAGGTCGTCATCGACCTCGGAGGGCCGACCTTCAAGTGCACCTGCCCGAGCCGGAAGTTCCCCTGCAAGCACGGCCTTGCTCTCTACCTCCTTCGGGTCCAGAAGGAGGGTTCCTTCAAGGTGGGCGACCCGACCCCGTGGGCCGTGGAATGGCTCAACGCCCGACAGGCCCGGGCGGAGAAGGCGGAAGCGAAGAAAGCCCGCGTGGAGGAGACCGCGGAGCCGGAAGATCCCGAGGCGCTCGCGAAGCGGGAGCGCCAGCGGCTGAAGCGCATCCTCGAGGGAGCGGCCGAGGTCGAACGCTGGCTTCAAGACCTGATGCGGCAGGGGCTCGCCGATCTGCCTTCCCGGCCCGCTTCGTTCTGGCAAGCCATGGCTGCGCGGCTCGTCGATGCTCAGGCCACGGGCCTCGGTCATTGGTTGCGTCAGATCCAGTCGGCCGCGGCCTCGGGCGACGGCTGGCCTCAGCGTGTGCTCTCGCGGATGGGGCGCCTTCAACTGCTGCTCGACGCCATCGGCCGTCTCGACGAATTGCCCGAGGATCTGCGCCACGACGTGAGAACAGCGGTCGGCTTCCCGATGGACAAGGAGGACGTGCTGCGCCTGGGCGAGAGGGTGAGCGACACCTGGCGCATCCTGGGGGTGAGCCATGAAGAGTCAGAGCGGCTCTGGGAGCGGCGCGCGTGGGTGCGGGGCGCGGTCTCGCACCGGGCGGCGCTGGTGCTCGACTTCGCGCATGGCCAGCGTCGGTATGACCAGACCTTCGTCGCGGGCACCGAGGTGGCAGCGACACTCTCCTTCGCGCCGGGCGGCTTTCCTCTCCGAGCGCTGGTGGTGGAGGTCGGATCCAATGCCGGCGCCTTCGGACCTCTGCCTGCGGAGGAAGGTTTTGACGCTTCCTTGAACTCGGTCGCGAACGCCCTGGCCAGGAACCCCTGGCTCACCCGCTGGCCGTTCCACGGGCACGTCATCCCCATCAGGCGTGATGGAGGCTGGTTCGTGTCGGAGAGTTCCTCCCGCGTTCTCAAGCTCAGAGTCGGGGACGACGATGGGTGGCAGCTTCGGGCGATCAGCGGCGGCGAGGCAATCCCGATCTTCGGGGAATGGTCGGGAGACGCGCTTCGGCCGCTCACCGCGTGGACCGCGCGCGGCGCCGAGGTCGGGTGGACGGAGATGGCCTCGGCATGAGCGGCCTCGACTCGCTCGCCGCCTCGGCGCTTCTCGGCACGGGTCGTCGCGCCCCGGACTGGCCAGACCTCCCGGGTGACGTCGGGGCGACACTCGCGGAGATCGATCGCGAGAACGCGGAGAAGGCGTCCCTGCAAGCGGCCGGTGTGATCGCGGTCTGCGAGCTCGCGGGCCTCGAACCGCCGCTACGGCCGACCGAGGCGGACATATCGCCCGAGGACCCGACCCCTCTCCCCGAGGTTCCAACAGCGCTTCACCCGCGGCTTCATGACATCTGTGCGGAAGGTCCGGTAAGGCTCCAGGCCGAGGCGATGAGACGTCTCGCCAGAACAGGCTATCGGTGGCCGGCTCGCCTGCTCCCCATCGCTCTCGAGTGCGGCAGGCGCGAGGAAGGTCTGCGCCCGTTCGTCATCGACGCCGCCGGCCGGCGGGGCACCTGGCTCGCCGCGCAGAACCCATCCTGGACCTACGCGACGGGGGTTGCGGAGGAAGGCCAGGAGGAAGAGGCCTGGCGGCACGGAACGCACGAACAAAGGAAGGCGGCGCTTGCAGCCATGCGCCTTCGCGACCCCGCGACCGCCCGAGCCTGGCTGCAGGAGGCGATCCCGACCGAAGGCGCGCGCGAGCGCGCGGCGCTCGTGGCGTGCCTCACCACCGCACTCTCCGCCGAGGACGAGCCTCTGCTCGAGACCCTGCTCAAGGACAAGAGCAAGGATGTGCGGCAGACCTCGCTCACCCTGCTCTCGTCAATGCCGAAATCGAGTTTGTGCCGCCGGATGGCCGGCCGGCTCGACGCGTGCCTGACCGTCACGAAGAAACTCCTGCGGAGCGCCGCGGTGTCGATCGAGCCGCCCGAGACATTCGACCCGGCGTGGGCGGGCGACCTGATCGAAGAGACGCCGCCCAAGAGTTCGAAGTACGGTGCCCGGGCATGGTGGCTGCGGCAGATCGGGAGGAGCGTGCCTCTCGAGTGGTGGGAAGAGAAGTCGTTGATGACGCCCGAGAAGCTCCTCGAGTGGGCCCGAAGCACCGATTGGAAGGACGCGCTTGTCGCGGCCTGGGCCGAGGCCGTGCTGCTCCAGCGGAGTGCTTCGTGGGCCGAGGCGCTCCTGAAGGCGTCTCCGGTCGAGGCGGGTCCGCTGTCCTTCGACCGGCTGCTGTCGATCCTTCCCCAGGCGGCGAGGGAAGAACAGGCCCTCGCCCTCATTCGCCGGTCGGTCAATCCCGCGCCGCTCTCCACCACCCTCTTGTGCCTGCTCCAGGCGCTGCCCTTTGGCGAGACGCTGTCGCACAACACCGCGGCCCAGATCCTGATCCTGTTGCGGGGCGCGCTCGAGGCCTCGGCTTACGACGTCACGCTGCGCGGTCAGTTCGTGGAATTCGCGGCCGGCGTGCCCGAGTCGCTCACGGACGCCATGTCAAAGGGGTGGCCCGCGGAGGGCAGCCCCTCAGTGCTCAACACCGTCACCCGGATACTGACCGTCCTGGATCACCGCAAGGACCTGCATCGCCTTCCGTCCTGAAGCTTCACTCTGAGGAGAAACACGAACATGGCCCAAGCACTGCGCGAGCACGCCGAGCAGATATTCGCGAATGAGCTGGAGGAACTCCGCAAAGCGGACTCGAAGACGCGGCCGGGTAACTGGAATCTCTCTCCCTGGGCGGTTTCGACCTACCTTCTAGGCGGGAAGCTGGGCAACGGATTCGAGGTCACCCCGAAATACATCGGCAGCCGGAGGCTGATCGAGATCGCGGTGGCGACCCTCGTCACCGATCGGGCTCTCCTTCTCTATGGCGTCCCCGGCACCGCGAAGAGTTGGGTTTCCGAGCACCTCGCGGCCGCGATCTCCGGCGATTCGACCCGCCTCATCCAGGGGACCGCGGGCACCAGCGAAGAACAGATGCGGTACGGCTGGAACTACGCGCTGCTCCTGGCCAAGGGACCCTCGGCCGACGCCCTGGTGCCGAGCCCGTTGATGCGGGCCATGCGCGAGGGACGGATCGCGCGGGTCGAGGAACTCACGCGGATACCCGCCGATGTCCAGGATTCCCTCATCACCATCCTTTCCGAGAAGACGCTGCCCATACCCGAACTCGGCAGCGAGGTGCAGTCGGTTTGGGGATTCAACGTGATCGCCACCGCGAACAATCGCGACAAGGGCGTGAACGAACTGAGCAGCGCGCTGAAGCGACGTTTCAACACGGTGGTGCTGCCCCTGCCCGCCACCGAGGAGGAAGAGGTCGGGATCGTCACCAAGCGCGTCCAGGAAATGGGCCGGGCCCTCGAGCTTCCGGCTGAGCCTCCCGCCTTGAAGGAGGTTCGTCGGGTCGTTCAGGTGTTCCGGGAGCTGCGCGAGGGCCTCACCGCCGACGGAAAGACGAAGATCAAGAGCCCCTCGGGAACGCTCAGCACCGCGGAGGCGATCAGCGTCCTGAACAGCGGTCTGGCCCTCGCCGCCCATTTCGGAGACGGAACCCTGCACGCCTCGGACGTGGCCGCGAGCCTGGTAGGCGCGGTGATCAAGGACCCGGTCCAGGACGGCGTGGTCTGGAACGAGTATCTCGAGGCGGTGGTGAAGGAACGCGGCGATTGGAAGGACTTGTACCGCGCCTGCCGCGAGGTGAGCTAGTCCCTTGATCCGATACTTCGGCATCAGGCACCACGGGCCGGGCTGCGCCCGTTCTCTGCTCGGGGCGCTCGAGCAGATCGCTCCCGACTGCGTTCTGATCGAGGGGCCTCCGGAGGGAGAGGCCGTTCTGAAGTGGGTCGTGAGCCCGGAGATGGAGCCTCCGGTGGCGTTGCTTCTTCACTGCCCCGACGAACCTGCACTCGCGTCCTTCTACCCCTTCGCGAATTTCTCGCCCGAGTGGCACGCGATCCGCCACGGACTCGGCCGGGGCGTGCCCGTCCGCTTCATCGACATGCCCCAGGCGCACGACCTCGCCCTGCGCAGGGAAGAAGCGGCGGCGCTCGCGCTGCCGAAAGCCGCCACGCCGGACCCCGAGGCGCCGGAGTCGATCGGACCGGAAGTGAGCGCGGCATCGGACGGGGAGGACGTCGATGTGACTCAAGACCCGCTCGACTGGCTCGGCCGCGCCGCGGGCTACGGCGACGGCGAGACGTGGTGGAACGAGATGGTGGAGGAACGCGGGGACAGGGACCACGCGAGCCTCTTCGAGGGGATCCGCGAAGCCATGACTGTCCTGCGCGCGGAGGTGCCTCGGCGGTTGGGGCCGGAAGCCGCTCGTCGCGAGGCCATTCGCGAAGCCTTCATGCGAAAGCGGATCCGCGAGGCCGAGAAGGAGGGCTTCGCGAACATCGCGGTGGTCTGCGGCGCGTGGCACGTGCCGGCGCTGGTCGAGATGCCGGCCGCGAAGGCCGACGCGGATCTCCTCAAGGGCCTTCCCAAGGTGAAAGTCTCCGCCACCTGGGCGCCGTGGACCTATGGCCGTCTCGCCACGGCCAGCGGCTACGGGGCGGGTGTTGCTTCTCCGGGCTGGTACGAATTCCTCTGGCGCGGGCACACCGCGGACCACACCTCTCGCTCGGTCTCCTGGATGACCCGGGTCGCGCGGCTGATGCGCGACGAAGACATCGACTGCTCGTCGGCGCACGTGATCGAGGCGACGCGTCTGAGCGACACCCTCGCGGCCCTGAGATCACGGCCTCGCCCGGGGCTCGAGGAGTTGAACGAGGCGGTGCGGAGCGTCATCTGCTTCGGGGACGACGCGCCCCTGCGGCTCATTCGCGAGCGGCTGATCGTGGGCGAGCGGCTCGGCAAGGTTCCCGCCGAGGTTCCAACCGTGCCCCTCCAGCAGGACCTCGAGCGGCAGCAGCGCTCGCTGCGGCTCAAACCGGAGGCGCTCGCGAAGGATCTCGACCTCGACCTGCGAAACGAGAACGATCTCGCCCGGAGCCACCTGCTCCACCGCTTGAATCTCCTCGGAATCGCGTGGGGCCGGGTCTCGCTCACGGGGCGCGGCGCCAAGGGCAGCTTCCATGAAGTGTGGCGCCTCCAGTGGCAGCCCGAGTTCGCGGTGAGCCTCATCGAGGCCAGTCGGTTCGGGGGCACGGTCGAGGCCGCTTCGACCGCGAAGGCCATCGAGACCGCCCGGGCCGCGACCGCCTTGCCCGAGCTGTCGGCACTGGTCGACCGCGTCCTCCTCGCGAGCCTTCCGGACGCCATACCGGTGGTGACCCGGTCCCTCGAGGACCTTACTGCGGTGTCGGCGGATGTCTCGCAGTTGCTCGAGTCGATACCGGCGCTCGCCAACATCTTCCGGTACGGCAACGTCCGGAGGACCGACGCCTCCCTCGTGGGTCACGTGCTCGACAGCCTGGTAGTCCGCGCGTGCGTCGGCCTCGCGGGCGCTTGCGGGTCGCTCGATGACGGCGCGGCCTCGTTGATGCACGGCCGGATCACGAACGCTCACAAGGCGCTGCAGCTCATCTCGAAGGAGGAGCATCGAGCGCTGTGGGTGCCCGCGCTGATCCGTGTCGCCTCGCTCCAGGGCGCTCATGGCCTGGTATGTGGTGCTTCGGCGCGGATCCTCTTCGACGAGGCGGCCGAGGCCCCCGAGGACACCGCGGCCCGGATGAGCCGTGCCCTCTCGCGAGGCGCCGAACCCGCGGAAGCCGCGGCCTGGCTGGAGGGCTTCCTGTTCGCGAGCGCCACCGTGCTCATCCACGACGACCGGCTCTGGGCCTCGCTGGACTCATGGATGTCCGCCCTGAGCGACGAGACTTTCACTCAGGTCCTCCCCTTCATCCGCCGCGCGCTTTCGACCGCCACCCTGACCGAGCGCCGTGAACTGGGCGAGCGAGCGCTGCGATCCGGGGGCGGCGGCGTTTTCCATGCGGCCACCGCACCTCCGTGGAATGACGAACGCGCCGCCCGGCCTCTCGAAACCCTTCGGCGCATCCTCGGGATCAAGCGATGAGCACGGAAAGAGCGGAGCGAGAGCGGGTGCGGCGCTGGAGACTCGCCCTGGGCGAAGCCGCTCAAGCCTCGCTGGGCGGACTCGCCGACCATGACCTGGCCATGGACCGAGCACTCTCCGCCCTCTACCAGGCCGACGAGGAGGGCGGCCTCGGCCAGCGTCGGCGAGGCGGCACCGGAGGATCGGCGCCCCAGGTCGCAAGGTGGCTGGGCGACATTCGATCGTACTTTCCGGCGAGCGTCGTGCAGGTGATGCAGAAGGATGCGCTGGACCGGCTGGGCATGAGGGACATGCTGTTGCAGCCGGAAATGCTGGAGGCGGTGCAACCGGACGTGCACCTCGTCGCGAGCCTGATCTCGCTCGCGAGCGTGATCCCCGAAAAGACCAGGGAGACCGCGCGGATGGTGGTGCGACGGGTGGTCGACGGCCTGCAGCGGCGTCTGGCCGAGCCCATGCGCAGCGCGGTGAGCGGCGCGCTCAGTCGGGCCACAAGGAACCGAAGGCCGCGCCTCGCCGAAATCGACTGGAACCGAACGATCAAGGCGAACCTCCGCCACTATCAGGAGGAGTACAAGACCATCGTCCCCGAGTCGCTCATCGGCTTCGGCCGCAAGTCGCAGCGGTCGCAACGCGACATCATCCTCTGCATCGATCAGAGCGGCTCGATGGCCGCGAGCGTGGTCTATTCGAGCATCTTCGGCGCGGTCATGGCCTCTCTCCCCGCGGTCAGCACGAGGCTCGTGGTGTTCGACACATCGGTCGTGGACATGACGGAGAAGCTCGAGGACCCGGTGGACCTTCTGTTCGGGACGCAGCTCGGCGGCGGCACCGACATCAATCGCGCGGTGGGGTATTGCCAGTCGATCGTCACCCGGCCGCAGGAGACCATCCTGATCCTGATCTCGGACCTGTACGAGGGCGGGGTCGAGAAGAACCTGCTGCAGCGGGCGAACGAGCTGGTGCAAGGCGGCGTCCAGTTCATCACTCTTTTGGCCTTGAGCGACGAAGGCGCGCCCGCCTTCGATGCCGGTCTGGCGGCTCGGCTGAGCGCCCTGGGGGTCCCGAGTTTCGCCTGCACCCCCGACCGGTTTCCCGCGCTCATGGCGGCGGCGATCCGCAAGGAAGACGTGTCCCTGTGGGCCGCCCGCGAAGGCCTCTTCGCAACCCGCGGGAACTGACCGACGACAAGACGCCGCGTTGGCCGCGGGCAGGGCTACACTTTCGCCTGGTTATGAGGAGGCGCCCATGAATCGTGGAGTCCTGAAGACGATGGCGCTGGCGGTCGTGACCCTGCTGCCGGCGGCGATGGTGTTTCCGCAGGGGCTGGCGGACACCGCGAAGAAGGAGCAGGAGCGGCGGAAGAAGGCGGCGGCTGCCGGCACGACCAAGGTCTACACTCAGTCGGATCTGCCCTCCTCGCCTTCGGGAGCCGCGCCCGCGGAGCCCGACCCCAAGAGCGACGCGAGCAAGCCGGGCCCGACACCCTCCTCGGGCAAGGGTGCGGTCAACCCGGCCACGAGCGAAGAGGCGAAGCAGCGGGAAATCGCCGACTACAGGGCGCGCGCGGCCCAGTTCCAGGCGCGGATCGCGCGGTCCGAAGCGGTGGTTCAGCAGCTCGGAAACCATCCGACCGGGGGCGGGAAGGTCTGTCTTCTTCCCGAGGGCGTGTTCCGCCCCGGCGAGACGGCACCCGAGCAGGTCGTGTGTCCGTATCAGATGGAGAGCCGCTACGAAGTGGCGAAACGCGACCTGGACAAGCTGAAGGGCGAGTTCGCCGCGTTTCAGGACCTGGCGCGTCGGCGTGGCATCCCCCTCTGACCTGGGCGGTCTCGACCACCTTGCCTGATCGGCCTCGCCTGCCTCCCGGCCGCGCGGCGGCCCAAGGCCCCGGTCGCTGCGGTCGGGCGTTCTGCGCCCACTAGAATAGGGGCTTCAGAGGAGGGTCTCCCTCCAAGACCAGAGGTTCCATGAAGTCCACGTTCAACATCGCGGGAAGAAAAGTAGGAATCTCGGAGCCCGCGTATCTCATCGCGGAAGCCGGGGTCAACCACGACTGCCTCCTCGACCGGGGCAAGGCCCTCGTCGATACCGCGAAGGCCGCGGGCTTCGACGCGATCAAGTTCCAGAGCTACACCGCGTCCAAGATCGCCACCCGGGTGGCCCCGCGCTACTGGGTGGAGCCCCAGGATCCGCACGGCACCCAGTGGGACACCTTCGCGAAGCTCGACAAGCTCTCGGATGCCGACTTCAAGACCCTGATCGATCACGCCCGCAAGACCGGCATCGTCGCCTTCTCGACGCCCTTCGATGACGAGGCCGTCGACTTCCTGACCGGGATGAACATGCCCGTGTTCAAGATCGCCTCCGCCGATCTCACGTGCAAGCCCCTGCTCCAGCGCGTGGCCCGGGCGAAGAAGCCCATGATCCTCTCCACCGGCACCTCGACCCTGGCGGAGATCGACGAGGCCCTCGAGACCGTGGCCGCAAATGGCTGCGACGAGGTCGTCCTGCTCCACTGCACGCTCAAGTACCCCTGCCCGGCCGAGGGCATCAACCTGCGGATGATGACCCACATGATGCAGGCCTTCCCGGGAATCCCTGTGGGCCTCTCCGACCACTCGCTCGGCATCAGCGTCCCCCAGGCCGCGGTCGCCATGGGCGCGTGCATGATCGAGAAGCACTACACCATCGACAAGACCATCCAGGGCTCGCCCGATCATCACCTCTCCGTCGATCCGATCGAGGGCAAGGCCATGGTGGACGGCATCCGGACCATCGAGCGCGCGTTCGGCCGAAAGGTGAAGGGCCTCGAACCGCTGGAGAAGGAGGCGTTCCTCTACGCGCGCCGGAGCGTCACCTCGGCGAAGGCCATCGCGAAAGGCGCCGCCATCACCCGCGACATGCTCACCTACAAGCGCCCGGGCACGGGGATCTCGCCCCGCTTCTTCGACCTCGTGATCGGACGCACCGCGAAGCAGGACATCCCCGAGGACACCACTCTCACCTGGGAGATGGTTTGAGAGTCACCGTCGTCATTCCGGCCCGCGGCGGGTCGGACCGCGTGCCCTATCTCAACATAAGACGGCTCGGCGACGCGCCCCTGCTGGCCCACACCATCCGGGCCGCGAAGGAAGCGAAGGGCATCGACCGGATCATCGTCTCCACCGACGACGAGACGGTGGCGGAGATCGCCCGCGCGCATGGCGCGGAGGTGCCGTTCCTCCGGCCGAAGGAGCTTTCAGGAGACCTCTCCTCCCTGATGCCGGTGGTCCGGCACGCGGTGACGGAATCAGAGAAGGACCATCCGCGCGCGGACGTGGTGGTGGTGCTCCAGGCCACCACACCCTTCCGGTCCGCGCACCGCATCGATGAAGCCCTCGCGAAGATCAGTACCGGCCGGTTCAGCGCCGTGGTTTCGGTGACCTCGGACCTCTCGCTCCGGTGGAAGGCCGAGGATGGTCTGCTGCGCCCCCTCTTCAACCGGGCCGGGCGCCGCGACGAACAGGAGCCGGTCTATCTCGAGAACGGAGCCATCGTCGCCCTCACCCGCGACGTTCTCGAACGCGACGCGCGCTTCGGCGACTCCGTGGGCTTCGTGGTCCTCGACAAGCGCGAAGGGTTCGGCGTCCACGACCTCGAGGACTTCTGGATGGCCGAGCGCCTGCTGCGCGAGCCGCGGATCCTCTTCCGGGTGGACGGGTCGAAGGTTCGGGGCATGGGCCACGTGTACCGGTCGCTCGCGGTGGCGGAGGCGTTGCGCGAGGGCTCGCGCGCGGAGATCGCGTTCCTTATGAGCGCCGATCACGCTGAGGGCATCGCCACGGTGTCGAAGAGCGGCTACCCGGTCCGGGTGTTCAAGTCGGGCGGTCTCGAACCCCTCATCGACTCGATCCAGGACTTCGCCCCCTCCGTGGTGATCAACGACCTGCCCCTGGTCGAAGAGACGTACCTGCGGTCGCTCGCGCGTCTCGGAACCGTCACCATCAATCTCGTCGATACCCTCGAGGACCTCGAGCGCGTGTCCCGGGACGCCCAGTTCGTCATCTCGGTGATGAACGAGGACCGCGAAACGCCGGAAGGCTTCTACGGCGGCCCCGCCTTCGCCATCCTGCGCCGCCATTTCCAGGGCCGCGAACGCGGGTTCCGGGAAAAGCCGGTTCGGATCCTGCTCACCTTCGGCGGCGCCGATCCCCAGGCCCTGACCCTCAAGGTCGCGAAGGCGCTGGCGCCTCTCACCCGGGACATCGAGGTGCTCTCGGTCGCGGGCCCCGCCTTCCCCCACACCCACGTCTTCGAGGCGCTGCAGCGAACCCTCGGCCAGAACCTGCCGCTGGTGAAGGGCGTGGACGTCCAGATCGCCGACCTGATGCTCGACGCGGACCTGGTCCTGTGCTCCGGCGGGATGTCGGTCTACGAGATCGCGGCCCTCGGCACGCCTGGCGTGGTGCTGGCCCAGAACGCGAGGGAGGATCGCCGCATGCGAGAATTCTCGCGGTTCGGGACCATTGAATACCTGGGCCTGGGCGTCGACGTCGACGAAACGGCGATTCTCGACGCGGTCCGGCAGATCCTCAACGACCCGGGAAAGCGGCGGGAGATGAGTGCGAAGGGCCGGGCCCTGGTCGACGGATACGGAGCGGCGCGCGCCGCCGAGATCGTCCTCGAGCAGGCCCAGGGCCAGGCCGAATCGAATGGGAAAACCGCGATGGTCGCGGGCAGGGAAGGAAAGCAATGAAAGTCTTCATCACGGGCGGCGCGGGTTTTGTGGGAGGTCACCTCTCCGAGACATTCCTCGAGGCCGGCCATGACGTCGAGATCCTGGACGACCTCTCCACCGGCTCCATCGAGAACATCGAGCACCTGAAGGGACGCAAGGGGTTTTCCTACACCATCGACACGGTGATGAACGAGAGCCTCACCGCCGAGCTCATCGACCGCGCCGACGTGGTGGTGCACCTCGCCGCCGCGGTGGGAGTGAAGCTCATCGTGGAGAGCCCGGTGCGCACCATCGAGACCAACGTCCACGCCACCGAAATCGTCCTGCGCCACGCCAACAAGAAGCGCAAGAAGGTGCTCATCGCTTCCACCTCCGAGGTCTACGGCAAGAGCACGGACGTCCCCTTCCGCGAGGACGGAGACCTGGTCATGGGCGCTTCGATCAAGGGCCGATGGAGCTACGCGTGCAGCAAGGCCATCGACGAATTCCTGGCTCTCGCCTATCACAAGGAGCGGGGGCTCCCGGTGGTGGTGTTCCGCCTCTTCAACACCGTGGGCCCGCGCCAGACCGGCCGCTACGGCATGGTCATCCCGAACTTCGTGCGGCAGGCGATCTCCGGCCATCCCATCACGGTCTACGGCGACGGCGAACAGCGTCGCTGCTTCACCGACGTCTCCGACGTGGTGTGGGCCCTGCTCCGGCTCGCGCAGAGCGAGGAGGCGGTCGGGCAGGTGATCAACATCGGCAACGATTCGCGTGAAGTGTCGATCATGGACCTCGCGAGGCTGGTGAAGGCGAAGACGAAATCGCCGAGCGAGATCGTCCTCGTGCCCTATGCCCAGGCCTACGAAGAAGGCTTCGAGGACATGCCGCGGCGCATCCCCGACCTCACCAAGATCAAGAACCTCATCGGCTACGAGCCGAAGGTGGATCTCGACGGCGTGCTCGACCGGGTGATCGAGCACTTCATGACCAACGAGGGCCGGGTCTGACCGAAGGTCCCACGCACTCGCTCAAAGGACTCGCGCGCCTTTCGCTCGCCTACGGCACCGCGGACGTCCTGGCCCAGGGGATCAACTTCCTCCTGGTCCCGCTCTACCTCGCCTTCCTCACCCCGGAGAACTACGGGGCGCTGGCGCTCCTGCTCCTGCTCTCGACCTTCCTCAAGATCGTTTTTCGTCTGGGGCTCGATTCGGGATTCATCCGGATCTTCTACGATCTGGAGGAGGCCGAGCGCCCGCGTTTCGCTTTCACCGTGGCCGTGTTCTCGGCCGCCTTCGCCTCCATGGCCTTCGCCCTGGTCTGGATCTTCTCCGCCCAGGTCTCCCTGGCCCTGTTCGAGAATCCGGATGGGATCTTGTGGGTGAGGCTCGTCGCGGCCGATCTGCTGGCCTCGTCGTTCGTGTTCGTGCCCTTCGCGCTGCTGCGGATCGAGGGCAAGGCCTCGGTCTTCTCCACCTACTCGCTGATCCGCCACGCCGCGAACACCGTGCTCAAGGTGATCCTGGTGGTCGGGGGTCTCGGGGTCACGGGCGTGCTCATCTCCGATGTCGTGGGCAGCGCCCTCCTCGCGGCGCTTCTCTTCGTCGAACTGAGGGAGCGGGCGACCGTGGCTTTCGAGTGGGCTCCCCTGCGTGAAGCGCTTCGCTTCGGCCTGCCCAAGGTGCCCCACGGGGTGCTGGTGCAGACCCTGAACCTCGCCGACCGCCGGATCCTGGAATCGTTCGTGAGCCTCGCCGAGGTGGGCGTGTATCAGGTGGGCAACACCTTCGCGGCCGCCATGAAGTTCCCGCTCTCCGCCTTCGAGCCCGCGTGGCAGCCCTTCGTCTTCGAGAACGCGAAGAAGGAGAACGGGCCGAGAGAGATCGCCCTCGTGGCCACCCGGATGTCGATCGTCTTCATCACCGCCGCCGCGGGCCTCGCCCTGGTCCTGCCCGACGTGCTCCGTCTGGTCAGCCGGAACGTGGCGTATCACGCGGGCGCCTCGATCGTGCCCGTGATGGTCCTCGCCTACCTCTTTCAGGGCTTCTTCCTGCTCGCGTCGGTGGGGATAAGCATCTCCAAGGAGGCCCGCTACTACCCGATGATCACGGCGGCGGCCGCGGCTCTCAACATCGGCTTGAACCTCTGGCTCATCCCGCACTACGGAATCCTGGCCTCCGCCTGGGCCACGGTGGCGGGCTACGCCCTGATGGCTTTGATGGGCGCCTCGATCTCGCGCAGGCTCTACCCGATCCCCATCCAGTGGACGCGGATCTTCGGAGCGTTCCTGGCAGGCGTCCTCTTCTTTCTCCTGGGAACGCGGTTCGACCCGGGGCCGGCCGCGGCCGTGGCGCGGGCCGGCATCGCCCTCGGTTTCACGTTCTTCGTCTGGCGAATGGTCCTCGATAAAACGGATCGAGCCGAGCTTGGGAAGGTCGTGGGGCGCTAGTGTCCCGTGCGGTTCACCTCGGCCGAGGTCATCACCAGGTCAGGTAGACGTACCAGTCGCCGCCGAGCCGGGAGAAGGCGTGGTTCGGCGCTCCCTGTGGCTTCGTGCCCGGGAACCCGTCGATGGTGGGCATGAGGGGCCCGGGCTCCCCGGCCGACCACGCCAGGGACATCCTCCAGCCGCGGTTCGCGGCGCCCCACGCCGCCACGGACAGGTGAACGGTTCCGTCCGGCCAGACATCGACCCTCTCGGAACCCACGGCCTTCATGAGCCTCGTGTACTCCGCGGCGCGCTGCGGGGCAAGGCCCGACTCCGCCGCCGGCTTGAAGATGAGCGGTTCCCCTGGCCGTGAGAAGCCCTCGCCGAAACGCAGCACGGTCTCGAGGCCGTCGGCCACGGCCATGTTCTTCAGAAGCTCCAGGTCGGCGCGGTGCTCGCTCAGGATGGCCGAGACGTCCTGCTGCTTCGGCGGGCGGCTCGCCATCCAATAGCCGGCGAGCGCCACCGCGGCGCCCGCGAACAGGGCGAGGCACAAGGACACCATCCCGTTCCGAACCCGCAGGGTCCAACGTGTCGGACCGGGACTCTTAAGGGCACGCCACAGCCCCGCCCCGAAGCACACAAGGACGGTCGCGAGGTACACCCAGACCAGGCCCGGCCGGCCGCTGGAGAGCGTCAGCAGAAAGGCGGCGAAGAGCAGCGGCACGGCCACAAGACCGGCGACCGCGGCGATCAGAATGTCGAACAAGGCCTCAGTCGATCCCCGGTTCCACGAGGGCGGTTTCCGGCTTGATGAAGGTGTGGGCTTCGGAGTCCTTGAGGATCTGCAGGAGGGCGTCGACCCCGATCTCCTCCGCCGCCTTGAAGCACTCGATGTTCTGGTTGGTGCGTGAGACCGTGGAGTTGTCGCAGCAGATCGAGACGGGAATGCCGTACTCCAGCATCGTCTTGATGGGATGCGGAGTCCCTTTCTTCACCGCGCCGGTGTGCTGGTTCGACGAGATGCAGCACTCCACCAGGATCTTGTCCTTCGCCAGGCGCTTCAGGAGCGCCGGGTCCTGCACGGCCGAGCAGCCGTGGCCGATGCGCTGGCAACCGAGGCCGTCGATGGCCTCCCAGATGTAGCGCGGGGGGCCGTCCTCGCCCGCGTGGGCGGTGAGTCCGAGACGGCCGAGGCGCGCGATCTCGTACGAACTCGCGAACAGGTGCGGAGGGTTCCCGGATTCCGGGCCAGCGATATCAAAGCCCACCACCCCGGTGCGCGCGTGGAGGTGCTGGGCTTCGGAGATGGCGGAGCGGGCCAGGATCTTGGCGATGTGCGGCCCGTGCTGGCGCATGGCGATCACGATCAGACCGAGGTTCATGCCGTGCCGCTTGTTCGCGTGGTTCATGCCCGAGAGCACGGCGCGGATCGCCTGGCGCGGGGTGAGGCCGGCGAAGGTGTGGATGATGGGAGAGTAGCGAAGCTCCAGGGTGTGCACGCCGGACTTCGCGGCCTCGTCCACGATCGCTTCGGTGACGCTCGCGATGTTCTCGTAGAACTGGGTGATCCACATCGGGTAGTGCATCTTGTCGAGATACGACATGAGGGTGCCCTCCTCATGTTCCTGGATCTCGAGGCGCCGCCGCATCTCCTCGATGGTGTCCACGGGGTGGAGCCCGTGGTGGCGCATCAGCTCCCAGGTGACCTCCACGGGAATGGAGCCGTCGGTGTGCTGGTGGAGTTCGACCTTGGGCGCGCTGGTGATCCGCGGGTCGATGTCGATTTCCACGCAGTGATTCTACCGGGCGGTCTAAGATCCTTTCCTCGTGTCCACTCCCCAAAAGCCCCGCGTCCTCATCGTCGACGACGACGCGATTTTCCGGAAGCTCCTCGAGCGCCACTTCACCACCAAGAGATGGGAGACGGTTTCCGCGGGCGGCATCGGTGACGGCCTCGCCGCCTACGCGAAGGCGCCGTTCGACTTGGTTCTGGTGGATTACCTGCTCGGGGACGGCAACGGCCACGACTTCGTCCAGGGGGTTCGCGAGACCGACCTCGACGTCCCCATCCTGGTGGTGTCGGGCGCTTTCGACATCGACGCGCTCACCGGCTTCGTCCGGGAGGCCATCGATGACGTCCTGCCCAAGCCCATCGACTTCGCCAAGCTCGAGGAAGTGACCCTTCGCCTCACCCGCCTGGGGCAGGAGAGACGGCGGATGCGCAGGCGGGCGGTGGCCCTGCTCGAGATTTCCCGGAACCTCAAGGTGGGCGGCGATTCCAAGGAACTCCTGAGCCGGTTCGTCCGCGCGGTCTCCGAGATCACTCCCTTCCGGAGATCGGCGATCTACATCACCGAGGCGGATCCCCGTCTCGCCTTCCGGGCCGCGGTGCACGGGGCGAAGAACCTTCCCGACCGTGTCCCCACCGCCGAACTCTTCAAGGCGTTCGAGCGGGGATACAAGCTCGATCTCGCTTCCTGGGTTCCGGGCTCCCTGATTGTCTCCAACGGGCCGCCGCCCCGCTACCCCTACTCGGAGGCGCGGGCCCGCCGGCGCGATCCCGAGCCCGGGGATCACGGCCTCGTGGAGATCCGGTCGCCCCATCGGCTGTGGGGGTACATCCTCTTCGAGGACCCCGAGGACAGCCAGCGGCCCTCGGAAGACAGCATGCGCCTCTTGTCGCTGCTCTCCGGGTACGTCGCCACCGTCCTCGAGAACCGGGACCGGTACGACGCCGAGGCGCGCCTGCGGTCGCGGCTCGAGATGGTGCGAGACGTGGTCCATCTCGCCCTGGAACGCGCCGACCTCGGAGCCGCACGGTCGGTGATGACCGCGGCCGCGGTGACCCGCGCGGGGTACGCCTTCTCGGCGTTTCTCGAACGCCACCCCGGCGGGGCCTGGACCCTCGAGGCCGCGTGCCCCTCGTTCCAGGGGGCCAAGACGCCGGGCCTCATGCGCGACGTCCTCGAGCTGCAGATGGCGACGGCCAAACCCGGAGAAGCCCTTCACCTGCCGAGGCAAAGCTTCATCCTCGGACACGCGCCGCGCTTTTCCTGGGCCATTCCCGTGTTCTCCGGCCCGGACTTCCGCGGCTATTTCGTCATCGAGGACGACATCCGCGAGGTCATCGAGGAACCGGACGAAGCGGCCTTCCTCACCTTGTGCGACCAGATGGGTCTCCTGATCCGGAGGCTCGACTACGAGAAGGAGCTGGCCCGGAAGAGCGCGGAGGTCCAGACCTCGTACACCCAGCTCGAGGCCATCCACGAGGAGAACGTGCGCATCCAGGAAGTCCTGCGCCGCTATGTCCCTCCCTCCACCTGGGACACCATCGACAAGCACGGCCCCGAAGGCCCGCAGGGGATCGAGGAGGTGGTCGACCGCGCGGTCATGTTCGTGGACATCTGCGGCTTCACCAACGCCTCTGAAATGCTGAAGCCCGCGCAGATCGTGGCCATGCTGAACGTCTACTGCACGGTGGTGGCCTCGATCTGTTACCAGCACGGCGGAGAGATCGTCAAGTACATCGGCGACGGCATCATGGGCTTCTTCCCCGACGGCCTCGACGCGATCGCCGCCACCTCGGACATCCTGGATGCGCGAACGAAGATCGCGGACCAGCTTCGCACCCACGATGTCGACCCCATCGAGCTTCGGGTCGGGGTGGCCTGGGGCCCCACCATCGTCACCTCGGTGGGACCGTTCTATCAGCAGGATCGGACCCTGCTCGGCGACACCGTCAACACCGCCTCGCGGCTCGAGCATCGGGCCATGCCCGGCTCGGCGCTTCTCGACAGCGGCCTCATCGGCGACCGGGACCCCGAGTCCCTCGGTCTCAGGTCGGTGGGGATCCTGAACCTGCGGGGCAAGCGGAAGCCGGTCACCGTGCTCACCCTCGAAACCGACGTCCACCGCTACACCACCGAGGCGACCGGCGAAGTGGTCCGCGACCGCCGCGC
>DAORUA010000017.1:0-22362 GCA_035432945.1 Vicinamibacteria bacterium
GCTCCACGCGCTGTTCGAGCAGTACGAGAGCTCGGCCGCCCTGGCCGGATCCAGGCAGGCGGACTTGTGATTGATCAAATATCCATGTCTAATGATGTTTTAGACACAGATAAAGAGAAGTTACTTGAGATGCCGTCGCCCGTGAACTCCCCCTCCCACACGCCCAGGCTGAAGGCCATGGCCGTGGCGGCGTTCGTCGTCTGCTGCATCGTGTACGGTGTCCTGCGCGATGAGGAAGGCGTCATGCACGTCTTCCGCGAGCGATCCCGCCTGCAGGAACTCAGTCACTCCGTGAACTCGCTGCGCGAGGAGAACAACCAGCTCCGCTCCGAGATCAAGGCCCTCCGTGAGAACCCGCGGGCGATCGAGAAGCTCGCGCGCGAGGACCTCGGCCTCTCCCGAGAAGGCGAGATCGTCTTCATCCTCGAAAGCGAGCCGGGCGAGCCGGGGCGCTAGAAGCCCGGGCGAGATTTCCTCGCCGGACGCGCCCAATTTGACAGAAACCCCGCCAAAACACGTACAATCGGCGCGTCGGGCGGATTTCGCGTCACTAGAGCGTCACGCGATTCGGCGATTTCAATACGATTCAGACGGCCGTTCTCAACAAAAACCCTTTCTAGGAGGAAAGAAAACAAATGGCAAAGCCGATGACTAAGGCAAAGCTCGTGACCGCACTCGCAGAAGCGACGTCGATTCCCAAGAAGACCTCGGCGGCGTACCTCGAGGAACTCGCTCGTCTGGCCCACAAGGAAGCCAAGAACGGCTTCGTGATCCCGGGCATTGGCAAGCTGGTGGTTCGGGCTTACAAGGCTCGCAAGGGTCGCAACCCCCAGACCGGCGCGGAAATCCGCATCCCGGCCCGGAAGCGCCTGAAGTTCGTGATTGCGAAGGCTGCTAAGGACGCGGTGTTCGGCGCGTAGTTTGCCCTTCTGAGGGTGTCCGCCTTCCCAAAAGCCGCATTGTCGCGCGCTCATGGGAGGTTCGGGCAGCCTCGAACGCAACCGTTTGAGAAGCGGCGCTGATGGCGCCGCTTTTCTTTTTCCCCTAGGCCCCGGCAGCCCGCAGAGCGTCGGGAAGACCCAAAAGCCAGGTATCGAAGTCCATGGAAGCATCCACCACGATCTCGAACTTCCCGTTGGGCTTCCTCTTCACCGAGCCTGGGTTCTTCGGGCCGAGCGGGATCATCAGGCTCTCCCGATGAATGCCCATGGGGTCGGTGATCTCGAAGATCTTCTGGATTTCCGCCATTCCCACTTGCTGCATGTGCTCTCCATGATCGGGCGCTTCCGGGGCGAAGCCGCGTCCGGGCATTGTAGCGATGCCCTGCGTTCAGCCACGCCCTCGGGTGGGTTTTGACCGAAGTCCCTTCGGGCTCGTCCATCGAGCTGGTGCTCGCGGAAGCGCGGGCCCTGGCGCTCGAAACCGGCGGCGAGCGGGCGGGCCGGTCGGTCACCGAGACGGCGTCGCTCGAAAGAGAGGTCGGACTCGGCAGCCTCGAGAAGGTGGAGCTCATCACCCGGATCGAGCGCCGCGCCGGACGCGTCCTTGCGGACGGAGTGCTGCAGGCGGAGACCTGCGCGGAAATCGCCGCGGCCCTCGAAGGCGCCTCCACCGCCGCCGCGCCCCAAACCAGGCTCGAGCGCTCCGGGGCGGTCGAGGCGTTGATCTCGACCGGACCGCGCACCCTCGCATCCACCGTCGACCGCGCGCTCGCTTCGAGAGCCGAGGAGGCGCCGGACCGGACCACCATCTTCCTGACCGGAGACGATGGGTCGGAGCGCGACATCAGCTACGGGGATCTCTTTCAGGGCGCCTCGCGGATCGCGGCCGGCCTCGCGAGCCGCGGGGTCTCGCGCGGAGACACCGTGGCCCTGATGCTGCCGACCGGCTTCGATTTCCTCCGCGCGTTCCAGGGCACGCTTCTGCTCGGCGCGATCGCGGTGCCCATCTACCCGCCGGTGCGGCTCGACCGTCTGTCCGAGTACGCGGAGCGCCAGGGCGCCATCCTTCGCTCGGCCGGCGTGCGGATCATGATCACGATCTCCCGGGCCAAGGTCGTGGCCGAGGTGCTCAAGTCGATCGTGCCCACGCTCACGGAGGTGGTCACGGCCGATGACCTCGCGGATGACCCGCAGGCGAGGCTCCGGATGTCGCCGCAATCGAGCCCGGACGATCCGGCCTTCATCCAATACACCTCGGGCAGCACCGGTTCGCCGAAAGGCGTGCTGCTCACTCACGGCAACCTGATGGCCAACGTTCGGGCCATCGGCCTCGGGCTCGACGCGCGCCCGATCGAGGTCGGCGTGAGCTGGCTTCCTCTGTATCACGACATGGGACTCATCGGGGCCTGGCTCTTCACCATGGCCTCGGCCTATCCGCTGGCCCTGCGGTCGCCCTTGTCGTTCCTGGCCCGGCCCGAGCGCTGGCTGCGAGACATCCATCGGCGTCGCGGCACCATGTCCGCGGCGCCCAACTTCGCGTACGAGCTCTGCGTGAGGCGCATTCGCGACGAGGACATCGAGGGAATCGACCTCTCCTCCTGGCGATGCGCGCTCAACGGGGCGGAACCGGTGCGGCCGGAAACCATCGAGCGCTTCGTCCAGCGGTTTTCCAAATACGGTTTCCGGCGAGAGTCCATGATGCCGGTCTTCGGGCTGGCCGAGTGCTCGGTGGGACTGTGCATACCGCCGGTGCAGCGCGGGCCGAGGTTCGACCGGGTGGACCGGGACGCGTTCGAGAAGGGCCACGCCACGCCCGCGGCCGAGGGCGACGAGCACGCGAGCGTCTTCGTCTGCGTGGGCCCGGCCCTCCCCGAACACGAGATCCGGATCGTCAACGAAGCGGGAGAGACGCTCCCCGAGCGCGAAGTCGGCCGGCTGCTCTTCCGCGGCCCTTCGATGACCTCCGGTTACTACCGGAACGAGGAGGCGACCGCGGCCATGAGGCGACCGGACGGCTTCCTCGACACCGCCGACCTGGCCTACATCGCGGGCGGCGAGCTCTACATCGCGGGCCGGATCAAGGACCTCATCATCCGCGGGGGTCGCAACCTCGTGGCCGCGGAGATCGAAGAGGCGGCCTCGGAGGTCCCGGGGGTCCGCAAGGGCTGCGTCGCCGCCTTCGGCGTCACCGAGGGGCGGAGCGGCACCGAGCAGGTGGTCATCGTCGCGGAGACGAAGGCCCGGTCCGGGGCGGAGCGCGATGAGATCGAGCGCCAGGTCATCGACCGGGTCGCGACCGCGATCGGAGGGCCTCCCGACATGGTCAGGCTGGTAGGGCCCGGATCGGTGCCCAAGACCTCGTCGGGAAAGATCCGGCGCAACGACACGAAGACCCTGTTCCTGTCGGGGGCGCTCGGCCGGGACCGGAGCGACTCCCTCCCGGCGCGGCTCAGGCTCGCCGCCCTCCTGCTTCGCGGAGCCGCCGAGACCGCGTTCGCGCGGATGGCTCTGGGCGCGCGGGGCTTGTGGTTGTACGGGGTGCTGGCGCTGTACGCGCCGATTTCCTGGGTCGCCCTCCTCTTCCTCAGCCGGCGGGCGGCCCGGAGATTCGAGCATGTCTCCGCGCGGATCGCCCTGCGCCTCCTGACTCCTCACGCCGCGGTTTCACCGGCAAACCCCGGTTTCGAGCCGGGAAAGGCGGCCCTTCTGGTGTGCAACCACGCGTCCTACCTGGACGTGATCGTCCTGCGGGCGCTCCTCCACGAGGACTTCATCTTCGTGGCGAAGCGCGAGGTCCGCCACTATCCCTTCATCGGACGTTTCATCCGTCGCTGCGGTCACATCGGCGTCGAGCGCAAGGATTCGCAGCGGAGCGCGATCGACGCGTCCCAGGTGACGGAAGCCCTGAATCGCGGCGAACGCGTTCTCGTCTTCCCCGAGGGCACGTTCACCCACGCGGACGGCGTTCGCCCCTTCCGGCTCGGCGCTTTCCGGTCGGCAGCCGACGCGGGATGCGCGGTCATCCCTCTCGCCCTCAAGGGCACCCGGCGGATGCTGCGCGATGGCCAGATCGTTCCGCGCCGTGGACGCGTGTCGCTCTGGGTCGGGGAACCCCTGATTCCCGCGGGCGATTCCTTCCGCGATCTGGTGGCCCTCCGCGACCAGGCGCGCGAGGTCATCGGCGCCGAGTCCGGCGAGGTCATTCTCGAACTCGTATCCGCGGGGGTGGAGCAGTCTTGGTGACCCCCGGGCTGAGGCTGAGCGCGGCGCTCGTCGAGCAGTCTGCCGAGGTCATCCGTCCCTTCCTCCCTCCCACCCGGCTCGCGCGCATGAGGCGCGCGGGCGACCGCGGTGCCTTCCTGAAACTCGAGACCGACCAGCCCACCGGATCGTTCAAGGTGCGCGGCGCGCTCTCGAATCTCCTTCGCCAGGCGGCGAACCCGGCGGGCTTCGTGGCCGCGTCCGCGGGAAATCACGGCCTGGGCGTCGCCTGGGCGGCGAAGCAGAGCGGACGGCGCGAGCCGGTGACCATCTTCATTCCGGGCAGCGCGCCCCAGGCGAAGGTCAGGAAGCTGCGAGCGTACACGATCGATCTGCGCATCGTGGGAGAGACCTTCGACGACGCGGAGCGGATGGCCCGTGAATTCGAGGGAGAGACGGGGGCGCGATTCATCCACGCCTACGACGACCCGCTCACCGCCGCAGGCCAGGGCACGATGGCGGTCGAGATCCAGGATGCGATGGGCGACGCTCAGCCGGTCGGCACGCTGGTCGTGCCCGTGGGCGGCGGGGGCCTGATCAGCGGCAACGCGGCGTGGTTCAAGGAGCGGCATCCTTCGACCCGGATCGTGGCCGTGCAACCCGACGCCTCCCCGGCGCTGTCGGAATCGATCCGCCTGGGCCGGGCCCTGCTCGAGTACCCGGCCGGACCGACGCTCGCCGACGGACTCTCGGGAGGCATCGGCCGGATCGTGTTCGAGCATCGCGACCTGATCGACGAGGTCGTGAACGTGCCCGAGGATCGGATCCGCGCGGCCATCCGCAGCCTCCATCTCGAAGATCAGGTGCGGGCCGAGGCCTCGGGCGCGATCACCGTGGCCGTGCTCGACCTCGCGCAGAGCCGTTCCTGGCCGGAGCCCATCGTCTGCGTGATCACCGGCTCGAACATCGACGACGCGGTCTTCGAACCCATCGTGGCGTAGCGCGGTCCCTATAATCGGCCGATCCTGAGCGCGCCCTTGAACCTGGACCCAACTCCCGTTCGTCCCACGCTCTGGCCTCGAGTCGCCATCGCCATCCTCAGCGGCGCCTTCCTGCTCCTGGGCATCCGGGCCATCGGAAGCGCATCGCCGACCACAGACGAGCCGGGCCACTATCGCTACGGCCACCGCATCCTGCGCGGCGTGGCCGCGCGGTGGGACGACAGCAAGATGCCGGTCTCCGCGCTCAACGCCCTTCCCTGCTTCCTCTCCGAAAAGGCGGGCTCGCCGCTCAAGGACGCCGACGAATTCGCCGGCCCCTGTGACTGGACGCTCGCCCGGTTGCCCACGCTTCTGGGCGGCCTCGGCCTCGGCCTCGCCATCGCCGCCTGGTCGCGAGCGCTCTTCGGATGGCCGGGGGCCCTGGTGTCGTTCGGCCTGTTTGCCTTCGATCCGAATCTTCTCGCTCACTCGGGTCTGGTCACGACCGACGTGTTCGGCGCTCTCTTCCTCCTTCTTGCCCTTCGCGCCTTCGCCCGCTGGCTCGAGACGCCGGGCCCGCGAACCAGCCTGGCCCTGGGCCTGGCCATCGGCGCCGCCTCCATCTCCAAGTACACCGCGGCGTATCTCCCCATCATCTTCGCGGTGGCGGCCCTGCTGTGCCTGCGGGGGGGGACCCGCCCGCCTTCGGGCGGAATCGCCTGGCTGCCGCGAATCGCGCTGGTGCTGGTGGTCCCCCTGCTCGTCATCAACGTCGGCTTCCTGGGCGACGACACCGGGACCTCCATCCGCGATCAGAGGTTCGAGAGCCCCCAGTTCCGCGAAATGCGAAAACTGCCGGTGCTCGCACGGATCCCGCTTCCCGTGCCGAGGCCGTTCGTGGAGGGCCTGGACCGGGTGTTCCACCGGGAACGCAATGGAGGCGGATCGGGCAACATCTACTTCCTGGGCGAACTCCGCAGTCCGGGGAGCGAAGGGTTCCTCACCTATTTCCTCGTGGTGGGCGCCCTGAAGACGCCCCTCCCGACGCTCCTGGCCCTGATGCTGGCCGCCGCCCTGCTCTTGAAGCCGGGAGGCGCCAGGTGGGGCGCCCACGAGATCACGCTGGTGTCCGCGGTGGTCATCTTCTCCCTCTACTTCAGCCTCTTCTTCCGGGCTCAGATCGGCTTCCGCCATTTCCTCGTGGTCGTGCCGCCCCTGTTCGTGCTCGCGGGCCGGATCGGCCCGTTCCTCGCCGAGTCGAGGGCGCGCGCGGCCGTGGGAGTGCTCGCTCTGGGTCTCACCGCGGCCTCGGTGATCCGCCATGGCGACGACCCGCTCTCGTACTTCAACGAGCTCGTGGAACCGACCCGCGCCTGGCGCATCGCCGCCGATTCGAATCTCGACTGGGGACAATCGCGCGCGCGCGTGGATGCATACCTCGCCGCTCACCCGGACGTCCTCCCGGCCCCGGGCAAGCCGTTCCCGGGCCGGATCATCGTGGGAGCCAATCAGCTCACCGGCGTGGTGACCAGGAAGCGGATGGAATGGCTGCGGGAATCGGGACTCGTCCCCGTGGATCACGTGGCCTTCACCCACTTCCTCTTCGACGTGACCGAGGCCGAGGCGAGGCGTTTGCGCCGTGAACGCGGTGATCCCCCTTTGTCTCCGGAGTGAGGGCAAGGCGGCCTCCACCCTCCTATACTCACCCCCATTCCGTCGGGCCATACCAAAATCAAAGAAGTGGGGAATCTGAACGCGGCATGAGAACTGTCTTCATCACCGGCGCGAATCGCGGCCTGGGCCTGGAATTCGTGAAGCAGTACGTGTCCCAGGGCGATGTCGTCCATGCGTGCTGCCGCAGACCCGGGGGGGCGGCCGAGCTCAAGGCCCTCGAAAAGGCGAACCGCGCGACCCTCCACGTCCACGCCCTGGACGTGACCCGCACCGAAGCCGTGCAAAGACTGGCGGGCGCCCTGTCCGAGACCGCGATCGACATCCTCATCAACAACGCGGGGGTCTTCGGGCCCAAGGCGGAGAGCGAGAAGGACCTGCGCCAGTCGTTCGGTCACATCGACGAGGAGATCGTGGGCAAGGTGATGAGGATCAACGCGGTGGCGCCCCTGGTGGTGGCCCAGGCCTTCGCCGACCACGTGGCGCGGAGCGCGGAGAAGCGGATGGTCGCGATCTCCTCTTCGCTGGGGTCGATCTCACAGACCTCGGGCGGCAGCTACGCCTACCGGATGAGCAAGGCAGCCCTCAACATGGCCATGGCCACGGTGGCGAAGGACCTGGCTCCCCGCGGGATCGGGGTCCAGGTGTTCTGCCCGGGGTGGGTCCAGACCGAGATGGGCGGGGCCAACGCGCCGCAGACCGTCGACGCAAGCGTCCGCGGCCTGAGACAGCTGATTCACGCGGCCATGATCCCGGGCCTCGCGAAGTTCCAGTTGTTCGACGGAACACCGGTGCCCTGGTAGGGCCCTCCCGCCCTACCTCGAAGCGCGACGCTGGCGCGCGAGCGCCTTGGTCAGCTCGCGGGTGAACGCGACCTCCGCGATTCCGGCCTCGCCCAGCACGCCCGCCACCTCACGCGCGTAGTCGGTGAGGAACGCGGCGGTCGCCTTCGGGGTCTGGTGCATGATCGTGCGCTTGTGAACCCGGCCGTCCTGCATCATCGCGCGCACGAGGTCCACGCGACTCGGACTCCACAGCCGGTAACCCTGGGCGTTGCGGGGCGGCTCCTGAATGCGCGCGGCATACAGCCAGTTCAGAACCGTCTGTTTACTGACGCCCAGTTCGCGGGCGACTTCGAGAGTCGTCAAGTACTTCATTCGGTTCTTAGCGGGAGGTGACTGCGATTCTGACGAGGTTCACCGGACCCGTCAACCAGCCGTCTCACTCCCAGGGAGCGTCTTCGGGCACGAGCAGGCGGGCCACCGGGGTTCCGGCCTTGAGATGGCTCTCACAGATCTCCGGGAGGTCCGCCTCGCCGACCCCCTGATACCAGACGTTCTCGGGATAGACCGCGGCGGTGACCCCGCGACTGCAATGCTTCAGGCAGCCGGTCCGGCTCACCAGCACGGTGTCCTTGAGGCCGCTCTCCCGGATCAGGTCCTTCATGAGACCGGCCAGCTTCTCGCCGCCCTTCTCCCCACAGGAGCCGCGAGGGTGAGAGGGCCCGCGATTGTTGGAGCAGATCAGGAGATGGCGCAGGGGACGTGGCATTCGGGTCTTCCTCGATCGGTTGGAGCGCGTTGAGACCGCGACGATCTCACCCTTTATGCTAAGCGCCGTTCGCGAGCGCTCCGTCCGCGGTCTTCACGAAAGAAAGAAAACTCATTGCCCAGGACATCGGCCGCCCCGATTCTCGCCGCCTTCGCGAGCCTCGCCGTCTCGTCCCCGGCCCGCGCCGATGACCTCACCATCGTGTTCCGGATGACCGAGAAGGGCGCCGAACGCGTCGCCACCCACTACTTCACGGCCGCCTTGAGCCGCTTCGATCAGGGCGATCGCGCGACCATCGTGGACTTCGCGACCGGGAGGGTGGTCAACATCCACATGAAGAAGAAGCAGTACTCGGAAACCACGTTCGGCGAAATCGAGCAGGCCATGAGCTCGATGAGCTCGCAGATGGAGAAGGCCCTGGCCGGGATTCCCGAGGGCCTGCGCAACCAGATGATGGGCGACGCCTCCCGGGAGGTCACGATCACCAGCGGCGAAACCCGGACCATCGCCGGGGTCGCATGCCAGAACTACATCGTGACCCTGGGCGAGACCATGCGCATGGAAACCTGCGCCACCACCGCGATCAAGCCTCCGTTCGATCCGGCGAACTTCAGGAATCTGACCCTCGCCACCTCGCCCATCGGTCCGGCCAGCTCGGGCATCAACCGGATGGTCGAGAAGATGCGCGCGATCGAGGGGATTTCCATCGCCTCCTCCAACTCGCTGAGCATGCTTGGCAAGACCGTCGAGAACTCGATGGAGGCGACGGAGATCCGGAGAGGCCCGATCGACGCATCGACCTTCGACGTACCGCCGGGCCTCAAGAAAGTCGACTCGCCATGGCACTGATCTCAACCTCCCAACTCGCCGGCCGGCTCGGAGACCCGAAGGTCCGGATCCTCGATGCCCGGTGGTACCTCGACCCCGCCCGTAAGGGCATCGAGGCCTACGGCGAAGGGCACATCCCCGGCGCCTTCTTCGCCGACCTCGAGAGCGACTTCGCCGGTCCCGGCGGAAAGCGCGGCGGCCCCCTCGGCCGGCACCCCTTCCCGTCCCCGACCCAGGTCCAGAATGTGATCCGGCTCTACGGAATCACCCCGGGCGTGAAGGTGGTGGCCTACGACGACGCGGCGGGCGCGATCGCCTCCCGCGTCTGGTTCGTCCTCAAGGCCAACGGATTCGACGACTGCGACGTGCTCGACGGCGGCATCACGAAATGGATGGCCGAGGGGCGGGAGATCACGAATCAGCCCCCCTCGATCTCGACCATGACCGACTTCGTGGTCACCCCTCGCCCGGAACTCGTTCTCTCGAAGGCGAGCCTGATCGGGCTGAAGGACCACGCCCTCGTTCTCGACGCGCGCATTCCCGAGCGCTACCGGGGTGAAACCGAGCCCATCGACCCGCGCGCCGGCCACATCCCGGGCGCGCGCAACGCTCCCTACACGTTGAACCTCACCGCGGGACCGAGCCCGGTGTTCAGGCCCGCCGCCGAACTGCGCGCCCACTTCGAGTCCGTGGGGGTGAGCGCGGAAATCGAGCCCATCGTCTACTGCGGGTCGGGAATCAACGCGACCCACAATCTCCTGGCCCTCGAGGTCGCGGGGTTCAAGGGCCGTCTCTACGCCGGGTCGTGGAGCGAGTGGAGTTCCGATCCGGATCTGCCGGTCGAGACCGGGTCGGTCAAGTGAAAGAGAGCCCTCCCACCACATCGCCGAAGCTCGAAGCCAAGCACCTCTACCGGCGTCTCGACGCCCTCTTCCGTTCCATCGAGAAGGCGCGCACGTCGCGCCGACTGGTCGAGGCCTTCCTCGACGGCGTGTTCCGTGAACTGGCCGAGCCCCTGAAGTTCCGTTCGGCCTCTCTCTACATGGAGCGGCCGTCGGGATTCCGGCTGTCGAAGCAGTTGGGCGAACCGAACAAGGACGCCTTCGACACGCTTTCGCCCGATGCCGATCCGCTCACCATGGTCCTGCAGCATCGCGTCTACCTCCACACCGACGCGGCCGCCATGATCGCGGCCCGGCCCTATGGCGGAGCGCGCGCCTTCGCCGCCTGCGTGGTCGGGCGACGCCCGCGACGCTACGTGTACGTCTTCGCGCTCGACGAGGGCTTTCAGGCCGAGGAGATCGACTTCACCCTCAACACCCTGCGCGCGTCTCTCTCGTCGCGCCTCATGGAGGAGCGCCTTCAGGGCGGTCTGCGCGAGGCTGCGGAGATCCAGGCCAGCCTCCTGCCGGACATGGCGCCCTCCTTTCCGCCCTTCGAGATGGCCCAGATGTCCCACCCGGCGGAGGAGGTGGGCGGGGACTTCTTCGACTACCGGCGGGTGGCGACCGAGGACGTGCTGGGCATCGCCATCGGCGACGCTTCCGGGCACGGCCTTCCCGCCGCTCTGCTGGTCCGCGACGTGGTGATCGGACTGCGCATGGGGCTCGAGAAGGATCTGCGCATCGCCTCGGTCTTCCAGCGACTCAATCGCGTGATTCACGAGAGCACCCTGTCCAGCAAGTTCATCTCGGTCTTCTATGCCGAACTCGAGAAGGACGGGACCCTCACCTATGTCAACGCCGGGCACCCGGGTCCGATGATCGTTTCGCGCGACTCGGTGGAACGCCTCACCGTCGGCGGCACGGTCATCGGCCCCTTGCCCGAGGTCCGCTTCAAGCGGGGCCTCGCCATCCTGCCCAGGGACGCCTGCCTGGTCATGTGCACCGACGGCATCCTGGAAAGGCGTAACGCCGCCGATGAGTTCTACGGCGAGAACCGCCTGATCGAGACGGTGCGCCGCAATCTCGGCAAGCCGGCCGGGGACATTCTCACCGCCGTATTCAAGGAGTGCGAGGCCTTCGGGGGAACGCGCCCGTTCGACGACGACGCCACCCTGGTCATCATCCGGCACGCGGCCTCCCCGGTCTGACATATTCTCCGGGGCTTGAAGCTCCCCCTCTCGGCCGTCCTCGTCCTTGTCGCCTACATCGTCGCCATCACCGCCTTCGGCACCTGGCTGGGGCGGCGCCACAGCGGCGGCGTCCGCGGCTACTTCCTCGGCGGGAAGAGCGTGCCGTGGTGGGCCATCGCCTCCTGCATCGTGGCCACCGAAACCAGCACCCTCACCTTCATCGGCGCCCCCGGGACCTCGTACACCGGCAACTTCACCTTCCTGCAGCTCGTCCTCGGTTACGTCATCGGCCGGCTCTTCGTCTCCTTCCTGTTCCTGCCCGCCTACTTCCGCGGCGAGATCTTCACCTCCTACGAGATCCTGCAGAAGCGATTCGGGGGCGCGGTGCGCGCCACCTCCTCGGGCATCTTCCTGCTCTCCCGGACGCTCGGGGACGGCATCAGGCTGCACGCCGCCGCTCTCGTCCTGTCCGTGGCCGCGGGCATCAACGAGTGGTGGTGCATCCTCGCTCTTGGTTTCGCCATGATCCTCTACACCGAGGAGGGCGGCGTCATCGCCACCATCTGGACGGACGCCATCCAGATGCTCGTGTATCTCTTCGGCGCGATCATCTGCTTCGTGGCGGTGGCGAACGCGCTGCCCGGGGGCGTCATGGGCGCCCTGGAGAAGGCGGCCGCGGCCGGGAAACTCACATTCCTCAACACCGCGTTCGACATCCACCAGCCCTACACCCTGTGGGCGGGCGTGATCGGAGGCATGTTCCTGACCATCGCCACCCATGGAACCGATCACTACCTGGTGCAGCGTTTCCTGGTGGCAAAGTCCCAGAAGGATGCGCAGACCGGCCTGATCCTCTCGGGATTCCTGGTCTTCGCCCAGTTCGTTCTCTTTCTCACTCTGGGCATCCTGCTCTGGGCCTTCTACGATGGGCGCAAGTTCGCCCGGGCCGATGAGATCCTGCCCACCTTCGTCGCGAACCAGCTGCCCGGAGTCTTCACCGGCCTGATCCTGGCCGCGATCGTGGCCGCGGCTCTCTCGCCCTCGCTCAACTCGATGGCCTCCGCGACCCTGCGCGACTTCTACGTCCCTTACATCGACCCCGGCGCGAGCGAGGAGAAGCAACTCCGGCTGGCCAAGCGCTTCACCGTGTTCTGGGGCATCCTGCAGATCGGGGTCGCCGGACTCGCGCGCAACGTCGAGTCGGCCCTGCAGGCGGGGCTGGCGGCCCTCGGCTACGCCTCCGGACCCACGGTCGGCGCCTTCGCCCTCGGACTCTTCACGAAGGGGGCCAACACCACCGGCACCATGGTCGGGATGCTGTCGGGCCTGATCGTAAGCCTTTCCGTCGGTCTGCTCTCGCCTCGGATCTTCGGCACCCCCGGGGTCGCCTGGACCTGGAACGTCTTCGTGGGCGCCATCGTCACCTTCGCGGTCGGGGTCACGGTGAGCGCCCTGACCCGCGAGCGGGCCATCGCTCCCCCGGCCGCGGCGGTTCAGTAGAGAAGCGAGGGAGCGCGCGACTCCCGGAACTCATCAATGGCCCGGGCGTCCGCGGCCACGATCGAATCCGCCGAATCCCCGCGATCGATGGCCATGCGCAGCGCGCGCGTTCCCACCAGACGATCGAATCCGCTCCCGTCGCGGAGCCACGCGAACTCCGGGTGCCGCTTCTTCATCTCGATCAGGAGAGTGACCCCGAGCCGATACGACTCGGCCTTGTGGGCATCGGTCACGCGGACCTGCAGTCCCTGGCACAGCACGTCAAGGTGCTTCGGAGTCGGTGTGGCGGCGGATGAGCGGGGCGTGAACGTCGTGGGCTCGAGGGCGAAGCCGGGCACAGCGACCGCCTTCGCCAGTTCCGCCGGCCTGAGCCAGGGCGCGCCGATCTTCAGGAAGGGCGCATCCGTGCCCCGACCCTCGGTCGCGGTGGTGCCCTCGATGAGACACGTCCCCGGATAGGCGAGGCACGCCTCGGCCGATCGCAGATTCGGGGAGGGATTCACCCAGGGCAGGCCGGTGTCGGCCCAGGTCATGTCGCGCGACCAGCCGGAGAGACCGACCGCGGAAAGGGACGCCTTCTTCTCCCGGCCCGCGTTCACCACCCGACCGATCTCCGCCATGGTCAGGCCGTGCACCAGAGGCCCGGGTGTCAGATTCACGAGCGAGCGCGGCACCTCGGACTCGGGCGCCGAGAGCGGGCCCTCGATTCTTCGCCCTCCGATCGGGTTGGGCCGGTCGAGGATGACCATGGGCACTCCCGCGGTCGCACAGGCGTCCAGGCAGTGGATCATGGTCGCCGCGAAGGTGTAGAAGCGAACCCCCGCGTCCTGCAGGTCGACCACGAACACGTCGAGCCCGTCGAGATCCTCGGGCGTGGGCTTCGACTTCCGGCCGTACAGGCTGATGACGGGAAGGCCGGTCTTCGCGTCCACCGCGTCATCGACCTTTTCGCCCGCCGCGGCGAGGCCGCGAAAGCCATGCTCGGCGCCGAAGAGCTTCACCAACCGGACGCCGCTTTCAGCCAACGCGTCGATCGCGTGCTTCCCGCCCGCGATGAGCGAGGCCGCATGCACAAGCAGGCCCACGCGCTTTCCCACGAGTGGCTCGCCCTTCTGCGCGACGACCCGGTCGAGGCCGGGGAGCACACGCGGCCCGGCGGCCGCGCGGGCCAGCGAGGGAAGAAGCGCGGAGGCGGCCAAGAAGGCGCGTCGGTTCAAGCCCCGGTCGCGAATCATGCGATAAGCCTAACCCACAGGTAACCTCGTGCTTGCCATGATTTCGCCCGATGTCGCCGCCGCGGTGACGCGCCTCTCGCGCGAGGGCGTGCTCGCTCCGGAACAGGCCCGCCTCTTCGGCCGGGTCGCGCGCGGCGAACTGGTGAGCCTCTCCGCGGCGATCCATGGACTTCTGTATCTCGGAGTGGTGGCCCTCACCACCGGGGCGGGGCTGCTCTTCCGCAACGAGATCGAGAACCTCGGGCCGCTCACCATCGCCCTCGCGGTGGGCGGCGCCGCCGCGCTCTGTCTGGCCTGGGTGGCCCGGCGCTCGCCCGCGTTCTCGCCCTCCGAGGTCGCGTCCCCGCACTTCGCGTTCGACTACGTCCTGGGGCTCGGCGCCCTTCTCGCCGCCGGCGATCTCGCGTTCGTCGAGTCCCGGTTCTCATCGCTCGGCGCGCAGTGGCCGTTTCACTTCCTGCTGGTCAGCCTCTTCTACCTCGCCCTCTCCCTGCGGTTCGATTCGCGAACCATGTTCGCCCTTTCCCTTACCTCGTTCGCGGCGTGGCGCGGCGTGGCTTCGACCAGCGTGGAGCGCGCCCTCTTCGGCTTCCTTGGCGACACCGACGCGGCCCGGCTCAACGCTCTCGCCTGCGGCATCGCTTTCGCCCTCCTCGGCCGGGAACTGAGACACCGGCGCTTCAAAGCCCACTTCGAGCCCGTGGCGGCGCACCTCGGCTGGCTTCTCATACTCCAGGCCATCGCGTGGGGCATCGACAACGGCCCGGTCGCGGCGCAGCACCGGCTCGCGCTGGTGGCCGTGGGCACGGGCCTCGCGTGGTTCTCATGGCGAGGCGGGCGGTTCGCGCTCTTCGTCTTCGGCGTTCTCGCCGCGTACCTCGGCTTCATGGTCGGCCTCGCGGACGCGGTCGATGACGCCACCGCTATCCTGTTCCTGGTCGGAGTCTCCGCCATCGTGCTGGTCTTCGGTCTCGCCGCCCTTCATCGACGCTTCCCGAGGGAGACCTGAGGAATGAACGCGGAGATCGTCGCCGCCGAACGCATGAAGGAGACGCGCGACGCGGCGCGCGCCTGGCGACGCGCCGGGTTCATCGGCGAAGAGGCGCTGGCCCGGATCCTCGCCCTCTACCCCGACGACCGGCACCGCTTCGGTCCGGGATTCCGGGCGCTGGCCTTCATCTTCACGGGAATCGCGTCGTGGGCGATCATCGGCCTGTGGTTCGCCCTCTTCGACGCCCGCCTGGACCGCGCCGGCTCGTTCGTGGTCTGGGCGCTCGTCCTCGCCGCCCTCACCGAGTTCCAGCGTGGTCCCTGGAAGCGAGCCGACGCGGGCGCGGAGAGCGCGACCGCGCTCATGGCCGCGCTCCTCGCGGTCATCGCCGGAGTGATCGGCTTCGGAGGAACCCGGCTCGACGATCTCCCCGTTCGTTTCCTGGTCTCGGCGTTCTGCGTCTCCTCCCTCGCGGCATGGCGATGGGGCGACAAGCTCCTCTTCCTGGGCGCCGGCCTCTCGGGATTCGGCCTGCTGGCCCAGGCCGGCGAGGGGCGCCTGCTCTGGATCGTCGCCTCGGGCGTCCTGATCCCCGTCTGCATCGCCGCGTCGCGTAACCGCGCGCTCGCTCCTTCCTACCGATGGGGTGCGGTGATCCTGGGGGCGGTGGCCATCCTTGCGCTGTATGGCGCCGTTCACATCTGGTCTCTCGACGAGCGCCTGATCGAGTCGATGCGCGCCGCGCACGCGGCGCCTCGCCAGCCCGCCGCCCCCGCACTTCGCTCGCTATCGATTCTCGCCACCGCGCTCCTGCCCCCGGGCCTTCTGCTGGCCGGGTGGCGGCGACGGGAGCCGCTTCTGGTCTTTGCGGGACTGCTGCTCATCGGCGCGTCCATCGCGACCATCCGGCTGTACCGCCAGGTCATGCCCCTCTCCTTCGCCCTCATCCTGATCGGAGCGGCCTGTGTCGGCCTCGGGCTGCTGGTGCGCAATTGGCTGCGCTCGGGAAACACGGGCGAGCGTCACGGCTTCACCGCGGATCCGCTGTTCGACCACGCGAATCGCACCGAGGCCATCCGATCGGTCGTGGCCATGGCCTCGTTCACGCCCGCGGCCCAGGGCCCCGCCCCTCGCCCCGCATTCGAAGGCGGCGGGGGCGGCTTTGGCGGGGGCGGCGCCACGGGAACCTACCAATGAAACCGACCCGGGGCGCCGGCGCCTGCGGGTTCGTTGATTTAGTCTTGGGGCCTCCGGACCGGAGCCGGATCATCAAGGAGAAGACTGCGCCATGAAACCCCTCTCGTCTCAGGTCGCCGTGGTGGCGGGCGCCACCCGCGGGGCCGGGCGCGGCATCGCCCAAATGCTCGGAGAGGCGGGGGCCACGGTCTATTGCACCGGCCGCAGTACCCGTGAGAGCGGGGCCACCCCGGGCCGGCCGGAAACCATCGAAGAAACGGCGGACCTCGTCACCCGGGCCGGCGGCAGGGGAATCGCGGTTCGAGTCGATCACACCGCCGAGGCCGAGGTGATCCGGCTTTTCGATACGATCCGCGCCGACGCGGGGCGCCTCGATATCCTGGTCAACGACGTCTGGGGCGGCGACGATCTCACCGAGTGGGGGACGCCTTTCTGGGAGACCGACCTCGGCAAGGGCCGGCGCATCATCGAAGCCGCGGTCTGGAGCCACATCCTCACCGCGCGGCATGCCCTGCCTCTGATGGTGGAACGAAGCTCCGGCCTCGTGGTGGAGATCACCGACGGCGACTTCCTGGGCTATCGCGGCTCGTTCTTCTACGACTTCGCCAAGGCGGGCGGCATCCGCCTCGCCTACGCCCTCGCCGCCGAACTGCGCGACACCGGCATCACCGCTCTCGCCCTCACCCCCGGCTTTCTGCGCTCCGAAGCGATGCTCGCCCGGTTCGGAGTGACCGAGGAGAATTGGCGCGAGGGCGCCAAGGTCGATCCCCACTTCATCGAATCGGAGACGCCGTTCTTCGTCGGGCGGGCGGTGGTGGCCCTGGCCACCGACCCCGAGGTCCGGAGGAAGGAGGGTCAGGTGTTCGCGAGCTGGACCCTGGCCCGCGAGTACGGCTTCACCGACATCGACGGCGGGACCCCGGACTGGGGCCGGTACTTCGAGGCCCTGACCTCAGAGATCGCGGCGCGCGGTCCCCAGAATGACGACGAACGGTTCCTGCTCCGGATGCGCGCCTTCCAGCTCGACTTCGACCCCTCCATCACACCCGAAGCGCAGAGGTTGCGGGGCCTCCTGAGAGCCAAATAGCTCATAGCGCCGGGCCGGCGCGGGCCTAAAATTGCGCCATGCCCATTCGTCGGCGGGCGCTGGCCTCTGTGGTCATGGCCATGGCCGTGGCGGCCTGCGATGTGGCCGGCCCGCGGGAGGGTCCGGAGGCCACGGGGGGTCTCATGGATCTGTCGCGCTGGGACTTCGAGGCACAAGGGCCCGTCGCCCTCCGAGGCGAGTGGGTGTTCCGGTGGGGCGAACTGCTGGGGCCCGACGCTCTCCGCGCCGGTGACACCCCGGTTCCGCCCATGATCGCGGTGCCTCGCCCCTGGAACGAGGTTCTCATGGAGGGTGCGCCGCTCGGGGGCGAAGGCTTCGCCACCCACGCCCTGAGGCTGATCCTGCCGACCACCAACCATGACCTTGGCTTCGCCTTCGGTGAGGCCTATTCGGCGGAGCGCCTGTGGATGAACGGCCGCCTCATTGTCGAACGGGGCCGGGTCGGCCGGACGCGGGCCACCGAGATCGCGGATGTTCCGGCCCGCATCGTGCCGATCGGCGACGCGGGAGGGGTCGTCGATCTGGTCCTCGAAACCTCGAATCACTTCCACTTCCAGGGCGGGCCGGTGCATGCGGTCAGGATCGGAGCCCGGGCGGCGCTGGAGCGGCAGGCCCAGACGGACGCCCGTATCGATTTCTTCCTCATCGGGTGCCTGTCCGTGATCGGTCTCTTCTACATCGCGCTGAGCCTCAGTCGGCCCGACCGCGACATCGTTCTCTTCTCTCTGCTCACCCTCTTCCTGGCCCTTCGCACCGCTACCACGAAGTGGCATATCGCGGACCTCGTGCCCATCGGCTCCGAGGGCCAGCTCCGCCTCGACTACATCACTTTCGTGATCCTGCCCCTGATCTTCTGCCTTTTTATCGGAGAGCTGTTTCCGGCGGACGTCCCGCGCGCGATTCCACGCGCGGCCATCTGGTACGGGGCTCTCGCCCTGTTCGGCCCTATAGCGCTCGACACCATGACCTTCACCTCGCTGCGGAATGTGAACATCGCGATGGGCGCCCTGTTCGCGACCGCGGCGGTGGTGTTCGTGGCGCGCGCGGCCCTGATGGGGCGGCACGGCGCAAGCCCGCTGCTGCTGTGCAGCGTGTTCGTGCTCGGCACGGGCTTCCACGACGTGGCTATGACCCTCCACCTGATCCCGGAATCCCGCGAGCTCCTTCCCGCCGCGAACACCATCCTCGTCGTCTTCCACGCGGTGGTCCTGGGCCGACGCATGACCGACGCGCTGAGCGCGAGCGAGGGGCTCACCGCGTCGCTGAGGGAATCGAACTCCCTCCTGGAACAGCGCATCGCCGAGCGCACCCGGGATCTCGAGAAGATGGCCATGACCGATCCCCTGACCGGCCTCCTCAACCGCCGTCCGCTCCTCAAGCTCGCGGAGGCCGAGCGGGCCCGGGCCGCGAGGTCGAAGGACATGATCGGCGTGATGATGATCGATTGCGACGACTTCAAGCGGATCAACGACGCTCACGGGCACGAGGCGGGCGATCAGGTCCTGCGCGCCCTGGGCCAGCGATTCTCGGCCTTCGTGCGGAGCCACGACCTGCTCGGCCGCTGGGGAGGGGAGGAGTTCGTGATGATCTTCTCCACCGCGGACGCCGCGGGGGCGAGTGCGGCGGCCGAGCGCCTGAGGCAGCACATCGAAGCCGTCCCCTTCGAAGCGGCGCCGGGCGTTTCGCTGCGGCTCACCGTGACCGTGGGCGTCGCGGTCCTCGAGGACGGGCTCGAATCCTTCGAGGACCTGCTGCGCCGCGCGGACCGGGCCCTCTACGCGGGCAAGACCGCGGGGCGGAACCAGGTGAAGGTGGCGCAAAGAGACGACGTGGAATTAACCGCAGTAAAGACGAGAGGCTAGAAGACCATGACCATGAAGCACTATCGAATCGTTGACGGGCCCAAGGGGCGCCGCATCGAGGTTCCCTACCGGGGCGCGCGCCTCCTCCAGGAGCCGATGTTCAACAAGGGAACCGCATTCAGCGCGGAGGAGAGGAAGGCGTTCGGCCTTGACGGATTGCTTCCCGACGGGGTCAGCACCATGGAACAGCAGGAGCACCGCGCCTACGAAAACATCGCGCGGAAGGAGGATCCGCTCGAGAAGTACATCGGGGTCATGGCCCTCCAGGATCGCAATGAGCAGCTCTTCTACCGGTTGCTCCTCAACCATCTCGAGGAAATGCTGCCCATCGTCTACACCCCCACGGTGGGCCTCGCCTGCCAGGAGTACAGCCACATCTTCCGGCGCGCCCGCGGCCTGTGGATCACCCCCGCGCATCGGGGGTCGATCCACGCGATGCTGGGGCACGCGCCCTTCGATGACGTGCGCCTGATCGTGGTGACCGACAACGAGCGCATCCTCGGCCTCGGCGACCAGGGAGCGGGAGGCATGGGCATCCCCGTCGGCAAACTGGCGCTCTACACCGCGGCCGCGGGCATCCACCCCTCGCGCACGCTCCCCATCAGCCTGGACGTGGGCACGGACAACCAGGCGCTGCTCGACGACCCGATGTACATCGGCTACCGGCAGAAGAGATTGCGCGGGCCGGAGTACGACTCGCTGGTGGAGGAATTCGTTCAGGCGGTCAAGAGCCGGTTCCCCCGGGCCCTGTTGCAGTGGGAGGATTTCAAGAAAGTCACGGCCTTCAAGCTCCTGGAGCGCTACCAGAAGGTCCTTCCCTCGTTCAACGACGACATCCAGGGGACGGCCGCGGTGGCGGTGGCGGGAATGATGGCGGGTGTGAGGGTCTCGGGAATACCGCTCAAGGACCAGCGGGCCGTGATCCTGGGAGCGGGCGCGGCGGGAGTCGGCATCGCGCGTCTCATCCGCACCGCTCTGATCACCGCGGGCATGCCGAAGGACCAGGCCCGGGAGCGGATCGCCGTCCTCGACAGCCACGGCCTGGTGGTCGACGACGCGCCTCTCGATCAGCACAAGCAGGAGTTTGCGTGGACCGCGGCCATGGCCGCCGCCCACGGCATGGCCAAGGGATCGAAGCGCGACCTCGAAACCGTGGTGAAGGTCATGAAGCCGACCGTGCTCATCGGCACTTCCGGTGAGCCGGGCACGTTCACCGAGGGCGTGATCCGTGCCATGGGAGCCACGGTCGAACGACCGGTCATCTTCCCCATGTCGAACCCCACGAGCAAGACCGAGGCCCATCCGAAGGACATCCTGGAGTGGACGGACGGGCGCGCCCTCGTCGCCACCGGGAGCCCGTTCGCGCCGGTGGTCCACGGCGGCCGCACCCACGTGATCGGCCAGGGCAACAACGCGTATGTCTTCCCGGGCGTGGGCCTGGGGGCCCTGGTCTCGCAGGCGCGGGAGGTGACGGACGAGATGTTCGCGGCGGCCGCCCTCGCCCTCGCGCATTCCGTGACCGATGAGGACATCGCGTCCGGGAGCCTCTTCCCCCGGGTCAGGGAACTGCGGCACGTCGCGGCCCGGGTGGCGGCGGGGGTGATCAGGACCGCGCGCGACCAGGGTCTGGGACGCGCGATCAAGGACGAGGACATCGACCGCGTGGTGAAGGCGGCCATGTGGGACCCCCAGTACGTCCCCTACGACCTCGCGCCCTTCGTCTGAGTCAAGGAGAACGCGGGGCGGCCCCGGAGGCCGTCCCGCGCCCTGACCCCTACTGCAGTCCGCGCATGACCGCGTCCGCGATCTGAGGCCGGGCCTCGCGGATCTGGTTGTTCTCGCGGGTCGGGTGAACCCGGTTGGTCAGGATGATCACGAACACGCCGGTCTCCGGGTCCATCCACATCGACGTCCCCGTGAAGCCGGTGTGGCCGAAGGCGCGCTTCGACATGATCGTGCCCGCGGAGGAGTTCTCGCTCGGGGTGTCCCAGCCGAGGGCACGGGATGAATCGGGCACGCCCGCTCGGGTGGTGAACAGGGCGAGGGTCGCAGGGGCGATGTAGCGGCGGTTCTCGAAGACGCCGCCGTTCAGGAGCATGGTCGCGAACCGCGCCAGATCGGGAGCGGTTCCAAAGAGGCCGGCATGGGGCGCGATCCCGCCCACTCCCGCGGCGTTCTCGTCGTGCACCTCGCCCCAGACCAGGCGCTTCCGCCAGTCCCGGTCGAACTCGGTGGGGGCGATCCGCGCCTTCATGGCCTCGGTCGGCTTGTAGCCGGTGTCGCGCATCTTCATGGGCTCGAACAGCCGCCGCTTGACGAAGGAGTTGAGGTCGTCTCCGGAGACGCGCTCGAGGATGTCTCCGAGCATCATCACGCCCAGGTCGGTGTACACCGACTTCGTCCCCGGCTCGTACTTGAGCTCCATGGGGAGGATCCGGTTCAGGTACTCGGGCATGGCGTGCGCGTCCTTGTACAGGGGCGCCCACCAGTCGATGCCCGACGAATGGGTGAGCAGGTGGCGAACCGTGATCTTCCCCTTCGAGCCGCCGGCGAACTTCTGGAAGAAGTCGCGAACCGGTCGATCGAGGTCGAGCCGACCCTCGTCAACCATCATCATGGCCATGGTGGTGGTGGCGATGACCTTGGTGAGGCTCGCGAGGTCGAACATGGTGTCCACGCTCATGGGTGAGGCAGAGGCGTCGTAGGTCATCCGGCCGTAGGCCTTGAGATGGACCAGCGAGCCCTCGCGCCCCACCGCGACCACCGCGCCGGGAAACGCCTTCCGCTCGATGAAGCGCTCCACCGTGGCGTCGACGTCGGCGAAGGTCCCCGGCTTGAAGCCCTTCGTCTCGGGGGCGGCGGTGGTGAGAGTCATGGCGCGATGAGGGATCTTAAGACCGTGGCCGAAGGGGAACAGACCCGGGAGTGTGACAGGAAGCTCGCCGCCGATATCGAACTCCCCGAAGATCGCGCCGATGGCCGCGCGCTGCGCCGCGTCCACCCCGCCGTACGCGGCGAGGTACACCGGGATTTCGGGCGCCTGCCTGAGCAGATAGGGCGATCCGAAGGCGAGGACGATCAGGGGCGGCCCCGCGGTCGAGAGCCGGCTCAGGAGATTCGCGTGCGAGCCCTCCATGTTCGCGGTGCCCTTGGACGAGGTCACCCGGACGAAGGCGGAGACCAGCACGTGCGAGAAGGCGCCGCTCCTGGCCTGGGCCACGAT
>DAORUA010000018.1:0-21306 GCA_035432945.1 Vicinamibacteria bacterium
CCAGCAGGCCGACTGGTCCAGGGACGGCAAGCTGGCGGTGGTGCGAACCACGCTTGGCCATTCGCGTCTGGAGTTTCCCATCGGAACCGTGCGCTACGAGACCTCGGGCTGGCTCTCCGCGCCGCGGCTCGCGCCGAACGGCGATTCCATCGCCTTCATCGAACATCCCATCGACGGCGACGACCGCGGCTGGCCCGCGATCATGGATCTCAAGTCCGGGGCCAAGCGGGACCTGGCCAAAGAGTTCGGCACTCTGTCGGGACTCGCGTGGCGTCCCGACGGAAGCGAGGTCTGCGTGGGGGGAGGCGCGTCGATCTACTGCCTGGGCACGAACGGCGGCGAGCCACGCCGGGTGTTCAGGGGCATGTCGCGGCTGTTCCTCGAGGACATCTCCGCGGACGAGAGGATCCTCGCCGTCTCCGTCGGACTGCAGGGAGCGGCGCGGGCCGGGCTCCCGGGCGGCGGCGAAGTCGACATCGGAGAGACGCCCGCGATCGTGCCCATCGACATCGACCCCCGCGACGGCCGGGTGCTCTTCGAGTCCATCGACTACGGCGTCTACCTCGAGACGCCGGGGCAGGGCCCCGCGGTCCGCCTCGGAGACGGCATCCCCCTGGGCCTGTCTCCCGACGGCGCTCAGGTCCTGAACCTCTCGCCGGGCCAGCCCACCGAACTGACCCTCATCCCCACCGGCCCGGGTTCCCTGATCTCCCTTCCTCGCGGTTCGATTCAGCGCCACGCCACCGCGGTCTTCGCTCCCGATGGAAAGCGCATCGTCATCTCGGGCGCGGAGAGCGGCCGGGGCTCGCGCCTGTACGTTCAGGATCTCCCGGGCGGCGATCCTCGGCCGATCAGCGCCTTTGGAGTCCGTTTGCCCCCGAATCAACCGCGCCTGGTCTCGCCGGACGGTGAGCTCGTGGCGGCTCTCGGACCGGATCAGATGATCGCGCTCTATCCGTTGAAAGGCGGCGAGCCGCGCCCGGTCGTGGGGATCGAGGCAGGCTTCCGCCCCATCGGCTGGACCCAGCGTCCGGGCGTGCTCTTCGTCACCCCGGAAGCGCTCACCCGGCGCACTCCCGTCTTCCGGCACGACGTGGCCACCGGGCGGCGCGAAGTCTGGAGGGAAGTCGGGCCCGCGGACCCGATCGGTTCGCCCCTGACCATCCGGGTTCAGGTCACTCCCGATGGAGGCCGCTATGCCTATCTCTACTTCCTTCCCACCGCCGAGCTGGTCCTGATCGACGGCGTGTTCGGCAAGCGAGGCGGCGAGTGAGTCCTGGAAAGCGCGAGCGAAATCCGTGGGCGGTGCTCGCCTACACCGTCGCCGACGACCGGTCGGACGGCGATGCCATCGATGCGTCGGCCCGGCGGGAATTGGCCGCGGTCTGCCAGGCCGCCGACTACTTCGGGGAGATGAGCGTGGCCGCGCAGGTGGATTTCAAGCGCTCCCGGGGCGTGTTCCGCGCCGTGGTCGCGCGGACCCTGCAGAAGAAGAGGAGCTACCCCGGCTTCAGGGCGGCCAGGGCCGCATCGCATCCCCTGTGGCGGGATATCGAGGGGAGATTGAAGCGCAGCGGCCTCCGCGTTCTCGAGGAAGACGTCGATCTGAACGCGGCGCGCGCGCACGTGCTGAGGGATTTCCTTCGCTTCGGCCGGGCCGAATGTCCGGCCGATCAGTACGTGGTGTTCTTCTACGGCCACGGATACGGTCCGGTGGGCGTCTTCTTCGACGCCGATGCAGGAGAGGACGAGGCGGATACCCTGCAGCTTTCCGCCCTCGCGAATTCCGTGGAGACCATCGGCGAGCGGGCCGCGGTCATCGTGTTCAGGGTGTGCGAGGTGAACACCCTCGAGACCGCCTACCAGCTGAAGGACGCCGCGAAGTTCATGATCGCTTCGCAATCCGTGGTCCCGATCGCGGGAATCTGGCCCTGGGAGACCTTCATGACCGGGTTGTTCCCGGGGGCCGCGGCCGAAGACGTGGCCCAGTCGATCGCCCGGCAGCTCGCCCTCTTCCTCCGGGCTCCCGCGAACCGGACGCCGTTCGCCGACGTGCCTTACACCCTCATCGACCTTGGGGCGGCCCACGCGGTCGCGAAGCCGCTGAAGGCGCTGGCGAACGCGCTGGATGCGGCGCGCGACCTGAAGGCGTGCGCCGCGGCCTGTTCGAGGGCCCTCGAAGCGTCGCGCGTGGGTTTCCCCGACGATCCAAAGAACCCCGGTGATCCGGCGCTCCTCGATGTGCGGACGATGTGCGACAAACTGCAGAAGCTCACTCGTTATCCCGCGGTGTCGGGTCCGGCGCGGGCGCTCGGTGAAGTGGTGGCGGAGAAGCTCGTGAAGTGGCACTCGTCGAGACACGGCCTTCACCGGGGCACGGCGCTCTTCTACAAGCCGACCACGAAACGCCAGGTCGAGCACTCGCACGTCTACGACGAGGACGCCGCGGTGAAGGACGCGCGGAACTACCGGCGCCTGGCCTTGAGCCAGGCGACCGGTTGGGACCGGATAGCGCTCCGGCCCCTCGGCTGATCCGCGAACGGCGCTACTTCTTCTTCGCCGCCTTCTTGGCTCCGCCGCGCTTGCCGCCCATTCCGCCCTGCTTCTTGCCTTCTGCCATTTGTATGTCCTCTGGTTAGGGTTGTCGACACGAAAGACCGATCGTCCGACCGGGGCCAGTGCCACGGTCCTCGGCTTTCTGGAATGCCCGGCAATCTAGCAGCAACCGGCCGTGACAATCAGAACGTGACTCAGGACTCGTCGACGATGCGCCCGCGGTCCAACGCGGACAGCGGGACCTGCAGAAGCCGGAACAGCACGAGCACCAGGACTTCGAGCACGCCGATGTAGGCGGGCCACGGGGGGAACCAGTCGTAGGGCGTGGGGCCGTACGGCTTGTGGCTGAGGTACATGAAGTTCGTGCCCAGGGTCACGTTCAGCACTCCATTGAAGGCGGCGAACGCGTTCAAGACCAGGGCGGCGCGAAACCAGGCCCCCGCGGGAGGCACGATCCCGAGGCCGATCACGAGTACGAGGGGCGTGATCACGGTCAGACCGTGCTCCAGGAAATAGACGACGAAACGAACGTGCGGGAAGGTCACATTCAGCTCGGGGGTGATGAGGGCGGGCAGGGTGCCCGACAGGGCGAAGAACCAGGCCGGCCCCGCGGCCCGCGGGTCGCGGGCCAGGAGCGCATAGATGCCAAACGCCGCGGCCAGGTCGCACATCTCGAGGGGGAGCATCTGGATCCGGTACCAGCCCTGCCGGAGCGCGACCGAGTATTCGGTGAGGTGACACCCGACCAGGGCGAAGGCGAGGCCGAGTCGGAGACGCCGGCGTGTTTCGTCTCCGGCCCTTCGCGCGGTCAGCACGGCGGCTACCCCGACGAGCGCGAGGAGGCCCAGGGTCTGCAGGTGGGCGGGGCCGAAGAGCGTGAAGTCGTTGGTCATGGTCGAGGTCGTTTCGCGGGCAGGGGAACCCTATACCCCGGGGGTCCGCGCGCTCGGCCGGAGCTGTGACGCTTGAGCCACCGTCCTACCCCCGGGCGGCGTCGCTGTTGTTGACAAGTGATTTGGCCGCTGATTTTTAGCAAGTGATTTGGCCGCTTCTGAGTCGTTAGGCCGACGCGCGGCGCGCGGAGGCAAGAGCCACAAGCCGAGCCTGTGGAAGCTGTGGGCGCCGCGTCCGTCCGCGGCGTCCAAGGATCCTGTGGGAAACCGCGTCCGTTCGCGGTTTTCCATCAGGTCCGGCAGCTTCCATAGGCTGCCCGTCCCCGGAGAAGACGCCGAGGCGATGGATTCCCTTCAGGATCTGAACGGATCCGTCGATGAACTGTCGGATTTCCACATGCAGACCGGCGCAGGTCACTCGGCCCGGCTGCTTGCTGAGCTGAAAGCGAATCCCTTCCCAGGACACGGTGTTGTCTTTCGCAACCACTCGGTCGGCTCCCTCGTAGAAGTAGGCCTCGACCGAGGCGCCTCGTGCGAAGGCACTCTCCGGATCGCGAGGCGGCACGGCGAAGCGTCCGTTGTGGTCAGGCTGGTAGACCTCGCGCAAGTATCGATTCGCCTCTCCAATCGTTTCGATCCCGGCCAGATCGAGTTCGTTCACCAGGCGGTCCTGCAACGTGCGGTTCATCCTCTCGCTCCGGCCTCGTGCCTGAGGTGAGTACGAGGGTATGTGCTCGATCCCTAAACGCTTCAAGACCAGACCCACCGACGTCAGATGCGCCTTGTCCACTCCTCGTCCCGCCATGGGCGTTTCGAAGGCCCAGGAAGCCCGATCCGTGTACAAGGAGGCGGGTACCCCTTCACGACTCACAACCGAATGCAGCGCCCGAAGGACTCCCATCGTTGTTTCCCCTTCCTCGAGCTGCGCATACAAGAGCTCTGATGTCGCATCGTCCACGATCTGCAGCATGGTCGGCTTCAGTTCCGGTCTTCGACGGAGCCACACATGGGTGCTTCCGTCCAAGTGCAGCATCTCTCCTCTGCTCGCCTTTCGCTCTCGCTGGCGCCGATGGATGCCACGCTTCCGCTTCTTCTTCACCAGACCCGCCTCCTGCAAGATGAGCCGCGTGAAGGTGTACGACATCTTCACGCCGTGATCCCTCTGCGCGATCTGATGGAAATGGCGCATGTTGAACCGTGAGTAGCGGTCGCGGAATAGCCCCAACACTCGCCGCACCTCTTCGATCGAGACCCGTCGGGGGGACGGTCGCTTCCTTCGCCGGTCGATCAGGGCCGAGGCGCCTACCTCCTCCATCATGCCGCGCCACCGCCTCAGGCTCCTGGGCGAGGTCCCAAGAATCTCTGCCGCCTGGTCCCAGCCAATCTCTCCAGAAATCGCACGCAACAAGACTTCTCGAATCTTCATGACACGCTCCAACTCCGAGCGCGGATAGTCCTCGTGTTCCATCCCACAAGGGTCGCCGCTCTCCTTTGAAAGCGGCCAATTCACTTGTCCACATGACCGGCCAAATCATGTGCTAACTACACCCCGGGCGGCGTCGCTTGACTCGCCGCCCTGAGAGGCCTAAGAACACGGAATGAACAAGAGAATCCTGATGTGCCTCCTGGCCCTTTGCGCTACGGCCGCGCAGGCCCAGACCACGGTGATCCGCGCGGGGCGGTTGATCGATCCCGAGACCGGACGCGCGGCCGCGAACCAGATGATCGTGGTGCGGGGCGACAAGATCGTCGCGGTGGGCGCCAATCTCGAGGTCCCGAAGGACGCCGCCGTCATCGATCTCTCCAAAGAGACCGTCCTGCCCGGACTCGTCGACTCCCACACCCACCTCGGCCTCACCTACAAGGACATCCCCGAGAACAACTACTACTACCTGACCTACGTGATGGAGTCGACGCCCCTGCGCGCCATCCAGGCCGCGTCCAACGGGATTCAGCTCCTGAACTCCGGCTTCACCGTGGTGCGCGACCTCGGCAACAATGCGCTCTACACCGACACCGCGCACCGGGTCGCCATCGAGCAGGGCTGGATTCCCGGTCCCACCGTCATCAACTCGGGCCTGATCATCGGCGGCATGGGCGGCCAGTTCTGGCCCACCCCGGAGATGATGAAGCAGCACAACATCGTCTATCCCGAGTATCTCGACGCCGACACCAACGACGAGATCGTGAAGGCGGTGCGGGAGGTCATGCTCTTCGGGTCGAAGGTCATCAAGATCTGCGTCGACTGCAAGCCCTGGGGCTACACCGTCGATGAGATGAAGCTTTTCATCTCCGAGGCGGCGAAGGGCGGACTGAAGGTCGCGGGCCACGTGCAGACGCCGGAGGGCGCCACCCGCGCCATCGAGGCGGGCCTGTGGTCGATCGAGCACGGCATGGCCCTCTCCGAGGAGCACCACAAGGCGATGGCGCAGAAAGGCATCTTCCTCGCCTCCACCGACACGCCCTTCACCTCGTACTCCGGGTCGCAGGCGGCCTTCGACGGGATCGTGGCCAAGCTCAAGAGCGCTTGGAAGAACGGAGTGAAGATCACCTTCTCGACCGACATGGACTACTGGAAGACCGGCAACGACATGACCCGCGGCGAGCTGACCATCAACTTCCTCCTCACCTGGAAGGCGGCGGGCATCCCCAACGCCGACATCCTGAAGGCCATGACCACCACCGGCTACGCCTGCGCGCAGGTCGAGAAGGAGCGCGGTCCGATCAAGCCCGGCATGTTCGCGGATCTGATCGCGGTCAAGGGCAACCCGTTCGACGACATCGACGCGCTCCGCGATGTGCGGTTCGTGATGAAGAACGGCATGGTCTTCAAGCGCGACGGGGTCATGACCCCGGAGAAGTTCTTCCACGCCGGCCCGGTGAACGGGTGGCGCCGCCGCTGATCGCTCAGGCCTGAGCGGCCGTCAGGCTCCGGACCGCGTCCGCCTCGGACTCGAAGGTCTCGAAGATGGTGAGCAGCTTGGCGATGCTGAGGAGGTCGTGCACCTTCCGGGTGAGGTCGAACAGGACCACGCGGCCGCCGCGCTTGTTCACCGCTACGAAACTCCGGACCAGCTCGCTCAGGCCGGCGGAGTCGAGGTAGGGCACTTCGCCCATGTTCAGGACGACCTTCTTCCCGCCCGATTCCAGCACCGACCCGATCGCGGCGCGAAGTTCCAGGTCGCCGTCCTCGAACATGATGTTGCCCTGGAGGTCGAGGATGGTGATGTCACCTATCTTGCGTTGCCCGATATTCATTGAACCGCGGAATATACCTTCGCGGCTCCGTTGAGCCTCTGCTCCGCGCGGAGGCCCCGGGCCCGGGTAACCTCTGTCGCATGAAGAGTTCCATCCTCGTCACCACCCTTCTCTCCCTGACCGCCCTGCAGGCTGGCGCGCAGAGCGCCGGTTCGACCCGGCTCCTGAGGCAGCCCACGGTGAGTGCCACCCACATCGCCTTCACCTACGCGAACAATCTCTGGACGGTCGAACGAGCGGGAGGCCTTGCCCGTCGTCTCACGAGCTTCCAGGGCCAGACCGTGAACCCGCGCTTCTCGCCGGACGGGAAGTGGATCGCGTTCAGCGCCGAGTACGCCGGGAACCTCGACGTCTACGTCCTGTCCGCGGAGGGCGGCGAGCCGAAGCGGCTCACCTGGCACCCCGGCGCCGACACCGTGCAGGGCTGGACCCACGACGGCGCCTCGGTCGTCTTCGCGTCGGGGCGCGCGACCGCGGCGCCGAGTGCCGCACCTCGCTTCTGGACGGTGCCCGCGGGCGGCGGGGTGGAAACGCCCATGGCTCTGCCCCGCGCCTTCCAGGGACGGATCTCCGCGGACGGCGCGCGGGTGGCCTACCGTGTCAACAATTCCTGGGATGACGAGAGGCGCAACTACCGCGGGGGACAGAACCGCCCGGTCTGGATCGTCGATCTCAAGACGTACGACCTCGTGACCCCGCCCTGGACCGACTCCAAGGACATCGAGCCGGTGTGGGTGGGGGATTCGGTCTACTTCCTCTCCGACCGCGACGGCGTTTCGAACGTGTGGTCGTACGAAGTCGGGTCGAAGAAGCTCACCCAGGTCACGAAGTTCACGGACTTCGACGTGAAGACCCTCGATGGACGGGCCGAGGCGGTGGTGTTCGAGCAGGCGGGCTACATCCACGAGCTGGACCCGAAAACCGGCCGGGCCCGCATCGTGAACATCCGCGCGGTCGGGGACTTCCCCTGGATGATGCCTCGCTGGGATGACGTGACGGGAAGGATCGCGAACATCGCCCTGTCTCCCACGGGCAAGCGGGTGGTGGCCGAGGCCCGGGGCGAGATCTTCACCATCCCCGCGGAGAAAGGCGATATCCGGAACATCACGCGGTCGGCCGGCGTCGCCGAGCGTGAGCCCGCGTGGTCCCGCGACGGCAAGTGGGTGTCGTATTTCTCCGACCGGTCGGGGGAGTACGCCCTGGTCATCGAGTCGCAGGACGGCATCACCGCGCCGCGCGAGATCGCCATCCGGAACGCGAAGCACTACTACACCTCGTCCTGGTCGCCCGACTCGAAAAAGATCCTCTACACCGACACCGACTTCAACGTCTGGGTCATGGATGTGGCGAGCGGCCAGCCGAAGCTCCTCGGCAACGATCCCTGGGCGGTGCCCTCGCGCACCCTGAACCCGACCTGGAGTCCGGACTCGAAGTGGGTGGCCTACGCGTCCCGCCTCAACACCCTCTATCGGGCGATCTTCGTGGCGAACGTGGAGACCGGCGAGAAGAAACAGGTCACAGACGGCCTCGCCGACGCCATGTTCCCGGTGTGGGACCCGAACGGGAAATATCTCTGGTTCTTCGCGTCCACCGACTTTGGTCTGCGGTCGCAGTGGCTGGATATGACTTCCTACGACCGGGAGGAGAACTTCGGCCTGTACCTCGCGATCCTCAAGAAGGGTGAGGCCAGCCCGCTGCTGCCCGAGAGCGATGAGGACAAGGGCGCGCCCCTCGAGGCGCCGCGAGCTTCGGCCTCGCCTGCCGCCTCGCCCGCGCCGGACGCGACCGCTTCGCCGTCCCCGGCCGCGGCGGGGGCTTCGAGCGCGCCCGTCAATGTGGTGATCGACTTCGACGGCCTGCAGCAGCGCATCGTCTCCGTGGCCGGCGTGCCCGAGCGTCAGTACTCGGAGCTCAAGGTCGGTCTCTCGGGATCGGTCTACTACCTGCAGGCTCCGGATGCGGGCGGCGGCGCGCGCGGGAGCACGCTGCACCGCTACAAGCTCTCCGACCGCAAGACCGCGGTCTTCGTGACCGGCGTCGCCGAATACGACGTGAGCGCCGACGGGAAGAAACTCCTCTATCGCACGCCTGCCCCGGGTGGCGGGCCCGGCGGCCCGCCCCCGGCCGCAGGCGCTCCGGAGAGCCGTCCTTCCCTGTTCCTCGTCGACGCCGATAAAACCCCTCCCACCGCTGGCCAGGGCAGGCTCGACGTCACCCTGCGCATGAACGTCGACCCGAAGGCCGAGTTCACCCAGATGTTCAACGAGGGCTGGCGCAATCAGCGCGACTATCTCTACGTTCCGAACCTCCAGGGCGCCGACTGGCCGAAGGTGAAGCAGATGTACTCGGCGCTGCTGCCTTACGCGATGCATCGCGCCGATCTCACCTACCTCGTGGACATGATGGGCGCGGAGATCGCCATCGGTCACTCCTACGTGCGCGGGGGCGCGCTTCCGGAAATCCCGCCCTCACCGGGGGGACTTCTGGGCGCGGACTTCGCGATCGAGGGCAACCGGTACCGGATCACCAGGATCTACGACAACGAGAGCTGGAATCCCGACCTGCGCGCTCCCCTCGCCTCGCCCGGCGTGAACGTGTCGGTGGGCGATTACATCCTCGCCATCAACGGCGTCGAGCTCGCGGCCCCCGACAACATCCACCGCCTGCTCGACGGAACCGCGAATCGCCAGACCGTCCTCACCGTGAACGCCCAGCCCTCGATGACCGGCTCGCGCCAGATCACGGTGGTGCCGGTGCCGAACGAGCAGGGGTTGCGCACGCGCGCGTGGGTCGAGGCGAATCGCCGCCTCGTCGACAAGCTCTCCGATGGCCAGCTCGCCTACGTGTACGTGCCCAACACCGGGCAGCCGGGCTACACCAGCTTCAACCGCTACTACTTCGCCCAGCAGGACAAGAAGGGAGCCATCATCGACGAGCGTTTCAACGGCGGCGGCTCCGCGGCGGACTACATCATCGACGTCCTGCAGCGCGACTTCGACGGTTACTTCAACAACGTAGCGGGGGACCGCGTGCCCTTCACCTCCCCCGCGGCCGGGATCTGGGGGCCGAAGGTGATGATCATCAACGAAATGGCGGGCTCGGGCGGCGACCTGATGCCCTACATGTTCAAGCGGCGCAAGCTCGGCCCGCTGGTGGGCAAGCGCACCTGGGGCGGCCTCGTCCACACCGCCGATTCCCCGACCCTGCTCGACGGCGGGACCATGATCGCGCCGCGCGGAGGCTTCTTCACCCGCGACGGCAAGTGGGCGGTGGAGAACGAGGGAGTGGGGCCGGACATCGACGTGGAGAACTTCCCGAAGGACGTGATCGCCGGCCGCGATCCCCAGCTCGAACGCGCGGTACAAGAGGCCCTGCGGATGCTGAAGGAGAAGCCGGTGGACCGCATGATGAAGGAGCCGCCTCCGCCCACCTGGGGCAAGCGCAAGATCGGCTGAGGGTGACGCTCGGCCCGGCGTCACACCCCGTTTCGCGGGAATAGGCCGCCCGCACAAGTGTCACATCTCCAGCCAGGAGCCCGGCCTCCCGGTTCGTAGCGTCCTTTCTCAACCGGCCGCAGTCTCGCGGCCGCAGAGAAATGGAGATACGACAATGACCAATCGAAAAGACGTCACCCGGAAACTCGGCCTCGCGGCGATCGCGCTGGCCTTCACGGTCCTGGCCCGCGATGCGAGCGCGATCGAACGGAAGGGGCTCGTCGTCGGCCTGGGCGCCGGCGGGGGAACCATGACCTGCGATGGATGCAACGGCACCTCGGGAATCGCCGCGCAGTTTCACATCGGCGGGATGCTGACCGAGAAGGTGGCTCTCGTCCTGGACGGTTCGGGGGTCTCGAGGGACGAAGACGGAGCCACCCTCATGTCGGGGGTGACCGGCGCGGCCGTCCAGTACTTCGTGTCGCCCAGGGTGTGGGTCAAGGGCGGGGTGGGGGCGGGATGGCTCCAGGCGAGCATCGACAACATCAGCGTGACCTCCGACCCGGGCCTGGCCTTCCTCGGCGGTCTCGGCGTCGAGGTGCTGCAGAAAGAGAAGTTCGCCATCGACCTGCAGTTCCGGTTCACCACCGCGAGCATCGAAGGGGAGCGGAATAACAGCTTCTTCGGGCTGGTGGGCTTCAACTTCTACTGATCGCCTGCGCGAAGGGGCGGATTCCGGAGGTCCGCCCCTTCGTTCGGGCGCTCGATCCCTGGAGCGCTATCGCTCCTTCGCGGCGGCCAGCTCCTCGAGCACTCTCAACAGGCGCGCTTCCGCCTGATCCCGCTCGGCCTTGAGGACGCTGATGCGGGCCAGGAGCTTGGACACGTCCCGGCGGCACAGGAAGGACGGGCAATCCGCCATGGCCGGGCCCACGAAGCAGGAGGCGCACCGGGCGCCGTCGGCGCCTGCGCATTCCGCGGCATAACCCTCGATCTCCTCGTCGGTCGCGGGCGTGACAGCGGGTCGCTCGCTCAAGGGAGAACGACCTCCCCTCGTTCCGGGGGCCATCCCCGGGGCGAATGACAGGAAGAGGGCGCGGAGCGCGGCATGGACCCTTGAACATAGCACCGGGGAGCGGAGCCGGGATCGGCCGTGCGCTGCGGCCTGAGATAGCATTCCCCCGTGCCCTTCAACCTGAAAGTCCGGGACGTCATGACTCCCAACCCGGTGACCCTCTCGCCGGAAGAGAGCCTCATGGAAGCCCTCCAGATGATGCGGCTTCGCAAGATCCGGCGGATTCCCGTGGTGTCCGCCGCCGGCAAGCTCGTCGGCCTCCTCACCGAGGGGGATCTGAAGCGAGCCGAGCCCTCGACGCTCTCCGACACCCAGGAGCAGTTCATGGCGGTGATGGAGGGCACGCAGGTCAACCGGATCATGATCCAGAACCTGGTGACCACGACGCCCGACACCCTGCTCATCGACGCGGCGCGAACCCTGTTCAGGAACAAGTACGGCGCCCTGCCCGTCCTCGATGGCGAGAAGCTCGTCGGCATCCTGACCGACAACGACCTCATCGGCGCCCTGGTCAAGGTCCTCGAGAGCCATCCCTGAGCCTTCTGCGGCGGGTCTGGTGCATATGCATCAGCGCGCCGTACCGCCTCGGAATGCTAAAAACTCATTGCGCGGGCGGTGGCGCCGGGGCATGAGGTTCCGGGGCATTTCCACCTTCCGCTGGAGAACGAACATCATGTCGAGAGCCGCCGTCCTCATCCTTCCCCTCTTCCTCGCCGCCTGCGGCGACACCCCTGCCACCGCGGCCGCGGATGGCAAGCAGCCCCCGAAGGCGCCGTCCACCCAGGCGGCCGCCCTCCCGTCGAACGTGACCCAGCCCGATGAAACCGCGGTGACCGGCACGGTCGCCGAGACCTTCGACGCGGGCCCCTACACCTACCTGCGCCTGACCACGGCGAGCGGGGATGTCTGGGCGGCGGTGAACGAAGCCAAGCTCAAGGTTGGAACCGAGGTCACCGTCGGCAACGCCATCTGGATGGCCAACTTCGAGAGCAAGACCCTCAATCGCAAGTTCGACCGCATCCTCTTCGGCAGCCTCATGAACGAGGGTGATGCGGCGGCGGCCGCGGCCCTCCCGCCCGGGCATCCGCCCACCGCGGCGGCGGCCCAGGCTCCCTCCGGCGGCGCGCCGGCGAAAGCGGCCGACCAGGCCGACGTGAAGGTCGACAAGGCGCCGGGCAAGGACGCGAAAACAGTGGCCGAGATCCACGCGAACAAGGCGGCGCTCAAGGGCGTCGAAGTGGTGGTGCGCGGCCGCGTGGTCAAGTTCAACCCCGAGATCATGGGGCGCAACTGGCTCCACCTGCGCGACGGCTCGGGCTCGGCGGACAAGCAGGACAACGACATCACCGTGACCACCAGCGAGGTTTTCGCCAAAGGCGACATCGTCACCATCCGCGGGAAGGTCGTCCTCGACCAGGACTTCACCGCGGGCTACGCCTACCCGGTGATGATCGAGGGCGCCAAGGCCGTCAAGTAGGCGGCCGCCCGGCGCCCGCGTTCACCGGGGCGTCTTCAGCTTCTTGCGCCGCTCGAGTTCCTCCTTGAGTCGGGGGTGCGTGGGCACGCCGGCCTTCTCTGCGGCCGCGAGCTCGCGCTCCGCCTCGTCCAGCCGGTCGGTGATCGTGCAGACGAGGGCAAGGTTGTGGTGGGCGTCGCCCGATTGCGCGTCGCGGGCGATGACCGCCCGGAACGCGGCCTCGGCCTCCGCGATCGCGCCGGTCTGGAAGAGCGCGGTGCCGAGAGCGAGGGTCACGCCGGGCGGCGAGGGGTCGGGATCCTTGAGCGAGGCCTCCAGCTCTGCGAGGCGCTGCTCGGCGTCCTGGATGGTGCGGATCTTCGACGCGGCGCTGACGACATCGCCGTTCATCTCCTTCCACTTCGCGAAGACCTCCTTGAGGCGCCTCTCATCCATGCTCCGAATGACCTCGCGAAGCTCGCGGATCTGATCGGTCCGGCGCTTGCGTTCCTCGGGGGAGAGGGGCGCGCAGCGGAAGGCTTCGCGCGCGGTGTCGAAGGCGCGGACCGCCTCGGGAAAACGCTGCAGCGACATGTACGTCTGCCCGAGGCCGTAGTGGGCGATGGCGAGCAGCGGATCGAAGGCCACGGCCTCCATGAGCGCTGTCTCCGCCGCGGGCCACTTGGAGGCGAGGATCGCGGCCTCGCCGGTCTTGAAGCGGGCGACCGCGCGGTCGTGACTCTCCGCGGCGACAATCGCGGCGCAGTCGAGGGCCCCTGACCGGGCCGGGGACGGGGATTGGACATGCCCGAAGGCGATCAAAACCACCACTGGTGACATAGGGGCACCTCGTGCGGGGAACTTACACCCCCGGAAGGCCCGGCGGCTCCGACTTACATCGAGATCGAACCCTCGCGGAAGTCGGTCTTGTCGAGCCAGACATTGACCAGCACCGGGCGCCCGCGGCCTGACAGTTCGCGGGCCCGCCTCAGGGCCTCGTCGACCTCGCTCGCCCGCCTGACTTCGATGCCCTCGGCGCCGAAGGCCCGGGCGACCTCGTGATACGCGGTGCGGGCGAGGACGGTGCCCACGTCGTCTTTGAGCATCTTTACCTGCTCGCGCGCGATCTGGGTCCAGCCCGCGTCGTTCCCCACCACCGCGATCACCGGTATCCCGTGGCGCACGAAGGTGTCGAACTCCGTCAGGCCGTAACCCGAAGCGCCGTCGCCCCACAGGAGCCAGACCTCCGAGCCCGGCCGCGCGAGTGCGGCGCCGAGGGCGAAACCCGCGCCCACGCCGAGGGTGCCGAACACTCCGGGGTCGAGCCAGGTGAGAGGGCCGCGCGGCCGCAGAATGTAGGAGGCGGTGGCCACGAAATCGCCTCCGTCCGCGACGAACACGGCGCTGTCTCCGGCCCCGCGATCCACGGCGCGGAAGAAGGCGACGGGATTGACATGCTCGGCGGGCGCCTCGGCCGAGCCGTGGGCCTGCGCATCGATTCCGGTCTCTCTCGTCTGATCGCGCTCGCGGAGCGAGGTCATCCAGGCCTCCCGCGGCTTTCCCGCGCCCGGCCGGTCCGACAGTTGTTCGATGAAGAATGAGGCGTCGCCGATGGCGGCGATGGTGGGCGTGCGATTCAGGCGCGCCTCTTTGGCGCTGCGATTCGCGGCGATCAGGGTCGCCGAACGTTTGACGTGCTTCCCGTAGTCAAGGCGGAAATCACAGGGAACGCCCGCGAGGACCACGCAGTCGGACTCGCGCAGGGCCTTCCGGCGCTCATGCCGCATCTGGAGCGGATGGTTTCGTCCCAGCAGTCCTCGCGCCATGCCGGAGAGATACACGGGGATGCCGAGGCGCGTCACCGCCTCCGCGAGCCGCGAGGCATTCGTGGCCTGGGCGAGGGCCTGGGAGCCGATGACCATCAGCGGTCGCTCCGCCTTGCCGAGTGCTTCGGCTGCGCGCGCGATCGCGTCGTCACTCGGCCGCGGAACGGGCACCTCGAGGACCCGCGACTCGAGCGGCTGGCCTGAACCGGAGAAGAGTCTTGCCGCGTGGCGGTTCAGGTACCAGCGCAGCACGCGGTCCGCGACCGAGGTCCCCTTGCCCGCCGCGTCCGCGTACCACTGCCGGATGGTCGCCTCCTCGTAGAGCAGATCGACCGGGCACTCGATGAAGACCGGGCCGGGGACGCCGGCTCGCGCGACCGAAAGCGCCTCGGTCACCGCCGGTCCGAGATCCTTTACCCGGCGCACCTGCTTCACCAGCTTCACGTGAGGCGCGATCAGCGGCTTCTGGTCGATGTCCTGGAGCGCGCCGCGGCCCTGCAGCGCGGTGGGCGCCGCGCCGCCGATGAGGAGCACCGGGGATTGCGCGAGCTGCGCGTTCTTGAGCGCGGTGATGGTGTTGGTGAGCCCGGGCCCGGCGGTGACCGCGGCGACTCCCGGGATGCCGGTCAGCCGGGCGGTCGCGTCGGCCGCGAAGACGGCGGTGACCTCGTCGCGGGTGTCCACGATGCGCAAGCCGCGCGCCTTGGCGGCCACGAGGATGGGGGAGATGTGGCCGCCGCACAGGGTGAAGATGGTCGGGATGCCGTGCGCGTGGAGCGCCGCGGCGATCCGGTCGCCTCCGTGCGGTTTCGGGGTGGACTCGTTCATGCGCTCGCCTTTGTCTCCGGGTGCTTCGCCATGTGTTCCGTCACCAGTGCGCGATAGTCGATCTTGCCGATCCGCGTCCTCGGCAGCTCGCCGCGGAACTCGACTTCGCGGGGGCACGACCATTTGATCAGCCGCTCGCGGCACCAGGCGATGAGGGCGGCCTCGGTCTCCCGGGTTGCGAGGGCGGGGTCGCGCAGGACCACGTACGCCTTCACCCGCTCCACCTGCGCCTCGTCGGGCACGCCCACCACGCACGCCTCGGCCACCAGCGGGCTCTGGTAGAGCACGGCCTCGACCTGCGCGGGATAGACATTGAATCCCGAGGACTTGATCATGCGCTTCAGGCGGCCGGTGAAATAGAAGAAGCCGTCCGCATCCATGCGGCCGAGGTCTCCCGTGTGAAGCCAGACCCGGCCGTCCTCGTGGGGCCGGAGCGCCTCGGCGGTCGCTTCCGGGTCGTCGAGATAGCCGAGCATCACCGCGGGCCCCGACACGCAGATTTCTCCCTCGTCGCCGATGGTCGCGGGAAGCTCCGAGCCGGTGGTGCAGATCATGGCGCTCATGTCGGGGAAGGGAAGACCGATCGAGCCCTCGCGATATTCATTCAGAGGCGTCGCCATGATCGCGGACACCGCCTCGGTGAGGCCGTAGCCCTCGAGGAGTCGGACCTTGCCGCCGCGCTCGGAGACCAGCTTCTCGAACCGCTCCTTCACCGGCCGCGGCAGAGTGTCGGCGCCCGAGAAGCAGGCCCGGAGGCAGGAGAGATCCGCGGTGCGAAGCGAGGGGTCCTTGCACAGCGCCTCGTACAGGGTGGGCACGCCCACCATCACGGTGGGGCGGCGGGTGCGCAGGAGCTTCGCGACCACCTCCGCGCTGAACACGGGCACGAGGATGGAGGTGCCGCCCGCCATCAGCACCGCGTTCACGCACACCCCGAGGCCGAAGCCGTGGAAGAGGGGAAGGATCGCGAGCATGGCGTCGCCCTTGTGGATGCCGCCCCAGGCCACGACCTGGAGGCTTTCCGCGATGAAGTTGCGATTGGAGAGCACGATGCCCTTGGGCTGCCCGGTGGTGCCGCCCGAGAACAGGATGGCGGCGGGGTCCTCGGCCGTGGTGGCGGTCGCCGGGGTCGGGGACGTCGGGCTCCCGTCCGCCTTCATCAGGCCGGCCCACCAGCGGACGCGTGGGTCCTCCGGGATCTTGGCGATCTTCCGTCCCCGGGTCAGCCAGAAGCCCAGCTTCTTGAGGGGCGACAGGTAGTCCGGGATGCGCGCGAGGATGACGGTCTCCAGCGGGATCTTCGGGGTGGCCGCGGCCATGGTGGCGTAGAAGGCGTCGAGGACCACCGCGATGCGCGCGCCGCTCGCGTCGAGATAGTGCGTGATCTCCGGCGCGGTGGAGAGGGGATGGATCAGCGCGGGAACCGCGCCGAGGCGGTTCGCGGCGTAGAACGCGATGACGCCGGGCGGGGAGGTCGGCATGGAGATGAGGATGCGATCGCGGGCTTTGAGGCCGAGGGCCGCGAAAGCTCGCGCGGCGCGATCCACCTCATCCATGAACGTCCGGTAGGTCGACGTCGTGCCCTGGAAGTCCCACGCGACAGCGTTGGGCACGCGGGCCGCGGTCTTCGCGATGGCTTCATAGAGCGTGCCCGCGGGGTACTCGATGGACTTCGGCACCTCGCCATAGAACCGCAGCCACGGCGAAGGGTCGGTCATGACGCTCATGCCTGGTGGCCGGTGGCTTCCGAGATGCTCTTGATCAACCCCCGCTCGTCGAGGAGCACGAAGAAGTGGACGAAGCCGACATCGCCCCGGAAGGTGAACCAGACCTGCCGCGACTTCGCCAGCACCGCGGCGGTGTCCGCCACCGCTCCCGCCGAATGGACCTCGCCGGACGACCACATGAAGAGCGTGCCTGCTTCGCCATCCCTTCCGACCCTCGGATACTCATCGAGTGTCAACTCGTTCGGTGTGCCCCAGAGGGTGATGAAGCGATACCGCCTCGGGTGTGCGGTGTAGAGAATGTCGAGCCGGCGCAGCGCCTCCTGCATGCTCATGCCCGGTTGAAGGCCGGAACGGAACTCCGGGACCGATCCCCCCTGCTGGCGCGCGCCCGCGAATGCCACGATGCCGAAGGCCAGGTACAGAACGGCTCGCCACAAGCTGCCGCGCGCCGCGTCGCGGCGGCCCCGGAACAGCGACCAGAGGCCTCGCACGCCATGGGCGAGGATGCCGACCAGGGTCACGGCCATGGCCACGATGAGGAGGCTGGCCGTCATCATCGCCGACTCCAGGCTCCGGACGAAGAGAACGCCGCTGAGGACGAGAACGCCGAGCCCGACCGCGGTGGGCCATATCGGAGCTTCCTTCGGTTTGGGGGTCGGTACCGCCGGCTGATCCTGGGCCATGTTCGCTTCCTGCCTGCCGAGATACTACTTTCGGTTCGCGGCCCGGAGCCTCGGGCCGCGGGCGAGCGTCTCCAGGGTGATGGATTCGAACGTGCTCTGGACCATCTCGTCCACCTCCGCGAACAGCGGCCCGAGCCTTGCGTAGGCGAACCCTTCGCGCAGCTCTCGAGGGGTCCGCGACTCCGCGGGCTCGAACACCCGGATCACGTCGAGGAGCGAGATCTCCCTGGGCTTGCGGGTCAGCCGGTAGCCGCCCCCGACGCCTCGCGTGCCCTCGGCGATGCCGGCGCGCACGAGTTGCTGCACCACCTTGGCGAGGGCGGTCTCGGGGATGCCGTTGCGCTCGGCCACCCGGGACACGCTCACCGTCTCGTCGTCCGCTCGCGCCATCTCGAGGGTGGCGGCGAGCGCGTAGTGCGTGCTCCGGGAGAGCCTCATGCGTCCTGGTTCGCTTCCGCGAGCTCCGCTTCCTCCTCGGCGCGCTTCTCCACCCGGATGCGGGCGGCCGCGAGATCGAGGTCGAGACACAGACGCTCGGCCGGGTGGAAGCCCTCGTGGTGGAAGAAGGCGATGAGGTCGATGTTGTCCCACGGGACCTCGGTCTGCAGCCGCGGTATGCCGAGGCCCAGAAGGTTGGTGCCGAGCTGGGAGATGAGGGCCGAGCCCACGTGGTGGCCCCGCAGGTCGGGGCGAACGCCGAGGGTGTCGAGGACCGCGGTGGGCTCCATCATTCCGAATTCGCCATAGTACACACGGGCGAGCAGGAACCCCGCGAAGATCCCGTTCAGCTCGGCGGCCAGCGACACCTCGATGCCGGTGTCGGACAACGCCTGCTTCAGCTTGAGCTTGAAGTACTCGTCGCGCCTTCGTCCGGTCGACTTCGCGTCGAGGGCGATGACCGCCTCCAGGTCCTGGGGCCGCAGGCGCCGCACCACGAGTCTTTCATCGCTGGTTGTTGTGTTCATGGTTCCTCCGGTATTCCCTTTTCAAGCCATCAACTGTCCGCCGTCCACCCGCAGCACCTGGCCGGTGATGTGGCGGCTCATCTCGCTGCACAGAAACAGGGCGGCGCTCGCCACGTCCTCGGGCTGGCCGAGGCGATGGAGCGGCGTCTCCGCGCGGGCTTTCTCGCGGAACTCCGCGGGGACGGCCGCGGTCATGGGCGTCTCGATCCAGCCCGGCGCGATCGAGTTCACCCGGATGCCGAAGCTCCCCAGTTCGAGGGCGGCGGCCTTGGCGAGGCCGATCAGGCCGGCCTTGCTGGCCACGTAGTTCGACTGGCCGAACTTGCCCCGCTGTCCGTTGATCGAGGAAATGAGGACCACGGCGCCGCCCCCCGCTCTCCGCATGACCGGCGTGCAGGTGCGCAGCAGGTGGAAGGCCGCGTCGAGATTGACGGAGAGGACCTCGGACCACTGGTCCGGGCTCATCTTCCACAGCACCGAGTCCCGGGTGATCCCGGCGCAATGGACCAGGATGTCGATCCGGCCATGCTCATGCTCGACTTCAGCGACGAGCGCCTCGATCTGCGCCCGCTCCGAGAGGTCGACGGGCAGGAAGGTAACGCCGTCGGGCACCCGGGATCCCGGCCGATCGACGCTCACCACGCGGGCGCCCGCCTTCTGAAACAGGGTAGCGATGGCCGACCCGATGGCTCCGTTGCCGCCCGTCACCAGCGCGACCTTGCCCGCGAGGGAGACCGGTTCGAGACTCATGCCCCCGCCTCGGCCGCCGCGAACGACAGTCCCTTGCGGGACAGCTTGCGCGCGCGGAAAGCGCCCCACATCGCCGCCCCGATGGCGCCGGCGAGGGCGGAGCGCTCGTGCGCGCGAACCTCGAGCGCGGCCTTCTGCTCGATCGCCGCCTCGCGCAGGGCGGCCATGAGCCCCGCGTCCGCGGCGAGTCCGCCGGTCACGAGGGCCACCCCCTTCGCACCCGCGGAGGTGAGCAGTCGCAGGTAGCGGCCGGCCATGGACTGGTGGATGCCCTTGAGGATGTTGGGGATGGTGATGCCGCGCGAGACCATGTTGATGACGTCGGTCTCCGCGAGCACCGCGCAGATCGACGAGCAGGGCTCGGGCTTGTCGGACTGCACGGACAGGCCGCCGATCTCTTCGAGGGTGACTCCGAGGTAGCGCGCGATGTTCTCGAGGAACTGGCCCGATCCGGACGCGCACTGGCTGGTCATGCGATGGCCCATGACCTTGGCCCGGTCGTCGATGAGGATCGCGCGCGCGTGCAGCGCGCCGATGTCGATCACCGCGCGGGCCTCGGGGTCGAGGAACAGTCCGCCCCGCGCATGCGCGGTCATGCCATAGAAGTGTCCCGTGCGGAAGCCGATCGATTCGCCTTCGCCGGTGGTGGCGATGTAGCCGAAGTCCTTTCGTTGGAGGCCCGCCTCGGCAAGGGCGCGTTCGAAAGCTCCCTCCGCGACCTGGACGGGATCGCGACGGCGGATGCGTTCGCTGATGCAGGAAAGAAGGGTGGCCTCGCCGTGTTCACGGTCCGCGAGAAGCGCCACCTTCACCGCCGCCGAGCCCACGTCGATGCCGGCCGTCAGCATTTCGCTCATGATCGTGTCCTCAGTGCGCTTCCTGGTGGGTGACTTCGCGCAGCGCGAAGAGCGCCGCGCCGAGGGCGCCGGTGTAGATGGAGTCGGGCGAGATGTTGATGGTCACCTGGCCGTAGTTCTCCTCGACGAGCTTGCGCAGGGCGCCCACCGCCGCGGGGTTCTTGGCGACCCCGCCGGTGAACGTGAACTCGTCCTTGACCCCGCCCGAACGGGCGAGCAGGGACATGGCCCGCAGGATGATGGCGCGGTGGAGCCCGGCGAGGATGTCCTCGCGCTTGTCGCCGAGGGAGAGACGCTCGCGCAACTCCGCGCCCGCGAACACGGTGCAGGTCGAGTTGATCCGGACCGTCCGCTTCGAATTGCAGGCGAGCGGCCCGAGCTCGTGCAGGCCGAGGTTCATCTCGTCCGCGATGTAGCCGAGGTACCGGCCGCAGCCCGCGGCGCAGCGGTCGTTCATCTGGAAGGACGTGACCACGCCCTGGTCGTCCACCTGGATGGCCTTGGTGTCCTGGCCGCCGATGTCGAGGACGGTCCGCGTGCCGCCGAACATGGCGTGGGCGCCGCGTCCGTGGCACAGGATCTCGGAACGGATCTGGTTCTTGGGGAAGGGGAGTCGGGCCCGGCCGTAGCCGGTGCCTACACTCGACGTCTGCTCGAGCGGGATGTCGACCACCGCGCGCACGGACTGCGCGAGTTCGGGCGGCGCCCCTTCCAGTTCGGCCACCGTCTTCAGGGCATGATCCTCGAAGCGCCCCGCCACTTCCGCGGCGTTCTCGACTTCGAGCACCGCGGTGTCGAAGAACCCGGCGAGAACGTCGAAGGGGAGATTCCGCTTCGGGGCCTCCTTCTCGGCGAGCCTCAGGTAGCGGCTGCCCGCGAGGTCGCGGAAGAAATCACTCTTGCGCGAGGCGCCCCGCCGGTACAGGGTCGGCGTTTCCTCCTCCATGCGCGAGAGCAACTCGGAGGCGCCTGCGGCAAGCGCCGGGCTCGCGCCGCGC
>DAORUA010000019.1:0-20962 GCA_035432945.1 Vicinamibacteria bacterium
TCTCCCCGGGCCGCCATCTTCGGCGGGCTCCTCTTCGCGTTCGACCCTCTTCTCATCCATTACTCCGTCGTTCCCTACCAGGAACCGGTCGCCTATGCCCTGGTGGCCTGGGCGTTCTTCTTCGCCGCCTCCGACCGGCCGCGGCTCGGCGCCACCGTCATGGCCGCGGCGTGCCTGTCCAGGTACGAGGCCTGGCTCTTTCTTCCGGCCTTCGCGTGGATCACGGCCTCTCCGCGAATCGCGGCGCTCGCCAGCCTCCCCGTGCTCGGCTGGGTCGGCTGGTGGCGGGGCCTCGCCCCGGCCGGCCTCTACGTGCTCGACCTCGATGCGGGGTCGAGCCGCCTCTCCCGCGTCGCGTACCTGGCCGGCAAGTTCCTCGAGTACGAAACCGGCTTCATCCTCGCCGCCGCCGGCGCCGCCATGGTCATCGCTTTGAGGGATGGGAACCGGACCATCCTCAGGTCGAGCGCCACGCTCGCCCTCGCGATCGCGGCCGTGGTCGCGCTCGGTCACGAGTATCCGCCGGGCAGCGGCCTCATGTCGGAGCGGTTGATCCACCTCCCCCTGCTCCTGTGCCTCTCCCTCGCCGCCTTCGCTCTCGCTCGCTTCGCGGGGAGGTCGCGTCCGGCGTTCGCCCTGTGCGTGGGCCTGGCTCTCCTCTTCTCCTTCCGAAACACCCGCCTCGAGACCGCGCTCCTTCGGGCCGCCGCGCGGGAACCCGACCTCGCCCTGGCCCGCGAGACCGCGGCCGCGATCGAGGCGCACCGAGGTCCGCTCGAGTGCGTCAGCGTGGCCGCGCCATCGGTCGATCCGGCGGCGCTTCAGGCCTACGTGGCGAAGGTCGGCTCGTCGTTTGGCGACGTCGAACGCGCGCGCGCACGCGCCCGAGCATTCGCGGACTCGTCGCCCGACCGTGATCGCATCGCCGCCCATCTGAAGGCGCGAACGGGCACGGTTCGCGCGGCGCCGGGGTGCCCGCTCCTCGTCATCGTCGACGATTCGCAGGCGGCCCCCGCGTCCGCGACCCTGGTCGCCGAGGTCAGCGCGGCCCCGCGGCGGGCCCGGGTCCTGCGCATTCCTCGATGAAGGGCCGGAGGTCGAGCCGGTAGAGAGCGGTCGAGCCCAGTCCGCGGCCCTGGTCCGACGCGAAGACCACGCCGCAGCCGTCGGGCGTCAGGACCGGATCGATCTCGTTCGCCGGGGAGCGGGTCAGTCGGATCTCCGACGTTCCGGCAAGGCCCTGCAGGTACAGATCCCATGAACCAGCGGCGAAGCGGGAGACCACCCGCAGTCCGGGCCGCTCAGCCGAGACCGCGTTCGTCGCCGCACAGTCGCCGCCTTCGCCCCGGGACTCCTGCCGACGTCCGTCCGCGGATGGAGACCGCCAGCGCAGGTCGGAACCGCAGAAGTACGGCTTCATCATCGAGTACCCTCTCGCCGTCTCGATCCTCGGCCAGGACTCATCGCCCGCCTCGAAGCGGAGGGCTCCGATCCCGGCCGTCGCGCCCAGGGCGAGCGCGGCGCCGAGCACCCGCCGGTCGATGAAGATCCGGGAAACGGCGAGCGCGAGCGCCACGATCCCGAACAACCGCGCGTACGCGAGCGGGGCGAGCACACCGGATGCTCCGCGAAACGCCGCGAAGGACGATGAACCAAGGACCGCCCAGAAGAGGACGACTGCAATCCCGGCTCCCCCCGGCCATCGAGCGGCCAGCACCGCCACCGGGAGCGCGAGGAGCACCAGGTGGTACGAGGCGGTGAAGGGCGAGGCCGCGACGGAGAAGGCGATCACGATCGCGGCTCCATCGACCACCCGGCCGGAGCCGAAAGCCCGGCGCCCCGCGAACACGCCGAGGCCAAGGAGCGCGGTGGAGACAGCACTTCCCGCGAACCGGGCCAACCACGGGGCCACCAGCCAGGGCTGCGGATTGAGATCGGGCTCGAGGCGAAAGAGCCGGTTGGAGAGCGCGCTCGCGCTTCCCCACACCGCGGAGAAAGGGTCCTGGATCTGCGCCCGAAGCATCCACGGGAGCACCTTCGTCCCGAACTCGACGAACGGCCCGGCGCCCGCGAGAGCTCCCAGGAGCAGCGATGGCGACAAGGCACCGACCACGAAGCCGGTGAGCGCGCTTCGCTTCTCCCGGCCGAGGAAGAGGAAGCCGAGCGCGAGCGCGTAGGGCTTGAAGGAAACGCCCAACCCGAGAAGGAGCCCGGCGGCGAAGTCGCGTCTTCGCTCGAGCGCCAGGGCGCCGCAGGCGAGGAGAGCGGCGAGAACCGGATACGGCTGTCCGAACGCGAGGCCGTTCCGCAGGGCGAGGGTGGGAGCCAGAACGATGACCGCGGCCTTCCATGGACCGGGTCCGGCCTCGAGCCGGCCCAGGGCGACGATGGTGAGTGCGGCGGCCCCGACCAGAACCGCGGACCACAGCGCCTTGGCCGCGGCCGCGGGCAGCCACGCGAGGGGAAGGAGCCACAGCGCATTCGCGGGCGGATGCGGAATGAAGGAGCCCAGACCGGAAAGCCCCGCGCGGCTCATCGCCGCGGCGAAGCTGTCCCGGTCGTAGAGCGCGCCCAGGTCGCCGCCCTCGGCGAGAACCCGCGCGGGGGTGTAGTAGTTCGCGAAGTCGCTCTGCGACGGATCAGCCCCCGACCTCAGGAGGACGGGGAGCTGAACCGCCGCGAGGACCAGGGCGGCGACGCCCCACCAGGCACGCCCGCTGCCGCTAGAAGGCGGTCTCAACCTGGATGGCGCCGAACCGGCCCACGTTGTGGTTGGAGAAGCTCATCTGGCCGGAGAACTTCAGCTTCCAGACCACGATCTGAACTCCGGGCAGGAACGAGGTGACCGAGTCCTTCTCCGTCGACCCGGGGAGGTCGACGCTCCTCGTCTGCACCCGCGTCGTGATCGCCACGTTCTCGTGGATGTAGTAATCGGCGCAGAAGAAGCCGCCGGCGAAACTCAGCGACTCACCGGTCCCGCCCGAGGCGGCGAGGGACAGGACGGAGTCGCTGTTGCTGCCGTACATTCCGACCCCGTAGAGGTGGAACTTGCCCACCCGCGCGTTGCCGTCGATGCCCAGCCGGAGGATGCTGTCCTTCGCGACTCCGGTCCGGGTGGCATTGAGCCGCGCCACCAGCTGGTTCCGGCCGAAGTAGGCGAAGGCCCCGAAACGGCTGGTGGGCAGCCGGCGCGAGGCCCGGAGAAAGAGGTTGCCGTCGAACTGGTCCGGCTCTCCGACCCCGGTCGCCTCGGCCAGGTCGACCACCGCCTGGTTGTTCCGGCCCTTGACCAGCGCCGCCGACACGTGTGTGGTACCGAATTCGCCGCCCAGTTCGAACCCGTCCTGGTAGCCCCCGATGGAGTCCGTCTCGAGGCCGGTGTTGAGGCCGTACATGGCGTAGGGCAGGAGATGCGGCGTGCGCACCTGCGTCACCGGGAGATCCAGTTCGAACCGCCCGGCCTTCAGATAGAGCTTCCCCGCGGGCTTGAAATCCACCCGCGCCCAGGCGTTGTCCGGCTTGACGTGGGTGGTCTCATCGTTCGAGTACACCCACGCGTCGTCGACCCAGTAGGAGACCTTCGAACCGAGACTTCCCGCGGAGAGGATCTTCAGGTAGCCGACGTTCGTCGCGTCCCGCTCCTCGGGCATGTACCGGGTTCCCTGGATGCGGCCGGAGATCGGCGCGCTCCGGATCCAGGCGCTTGCTTCGAACTTGTCCTCGTTCTCGAGCCGGAAGCCGCGTTCCTTGAAGCGCTCTCCCATCCGGTTCAGCATGGGAAAGATCTGGTGGCAGAAGGAACACTGCACCTTGTAGCGGCGGGCGAAGGCGGGGACGGCGAAAACGTCGGTGGCGACGATGCTGAGGCACAAGGCCAGCAGCGCGGCTCGGAGTGACAATGATTTCAAGACGGCTCCTCCCTGGAAGCGGATGAAAGGCATGGAAAAAATGAAGAGAATGAAAACGACTTATGGATTCATTCTACGGGGCCGGGACCGGGCCTCGCCGCGGCCGCGGTCTCCAGGGTGATCCGCGACCTTGACGCCGGTGCTACGATGAAAGCGTAGGTTGGGCTCGTACAAACGTTCGGGGCGGCGTCCACGAGTGAGGGGGTCTTTCATGATCCAACTCGCCGGACCGGCGCTCCCCGGGCTTCTCGAACAGGCCCTGGAGCGATACGGCGGGAACGCGCAGGCCGCTCTGCAGATCCTGATGAGCGTGCAGCGCGCTCTGCACCATGTTCCGGACGAGGCGGTCGAATACCTCGCCAGGCGCCTCAGCCTCCCGCCCGTCCGCCTGCAGGGCCTGATCAGCTTCTACTCTTTCCTCAGCGCCAGGCCCCAGGGCGAGTACGTCGTTCACATGAGCGACAACATAACGGACCAGATGCGGGACAGCCGGAAGCTCGGGGCCGCGCTCTGCGAACGCCTGGGCGTGCGGCTGGGCGAGACGCGCGGCGACGGCCGGGTCAGCGTTCATCGGACCTCGTGCATCGGCCTGTCAGACCAGGGACCGGCGGCCCTCGTGAACTACCGGCCGGTGACGCGCCTGGACCGGGAGCGCATCGAACTCATCGCCGATCTGATCAACGCCCCCGTGCCCCTCTCGGACTGGCCGCCTGCGTTCTTCTGGGTGGACAGCAATGTCCGCCGTTCCGATGTGCTCTTTCGAAAGCCCCCGGAGCCGGGTGCGGGATTGCGCGCGAGCCTCGACCGCGGGGGAAAGAACCTGGAAGCGTGGGAGGAGGATCTCGCCCCCACCGACGCGCGCAAGCACCAGCTCGATCGAGGGGGTGCGGAGACGCTGAAGGAGATCTATCGCTCCGAGCTTCGCGGCCGCGGCGGCGCCGGTTTCAAGGCCGGGATCAAGTGGCAATCGGTCCGGGAGGCGGCCCGGGGCGACCGATACGTCATCTGCAACGCCGACGAGGGCGAGCCCGGGGCCTTCAAGGACCGGGTTCTCCTCTCCGACTACGCGGACATGGTCTTCGAGGGGATGACGGTGTGCGCCCACGTGGTCGGCGCCCGGAAGGGAATCATCTACGTGCGCCAGGAATACTGGTATCTGCACGACCATCTCCAGGCCACCCTTGAAAGGCGCCGCGCCCAGGGCCTGCTCGGCGACAACATCCTGGGCAGCGCGCTCGACTTCGACATCGACCTTCACTTCGGCGCGGGTGCCTACATCTGCGGCATGGAGACCGCGATGATCAAGAGCATCGAGGGACGGCGCGGCATACCGCGGAGGCGATGGCCCCTGCCCGTCCATCAGGGCTACCTGAAGGGGCCGAGTGTGGTGAATAACGTGGAGACGTTCGCCTGCGCCGCCGCCATCAGCGCCCGGGGCGGGGCCTGGTTCGCCGGACTCGGCACCGCGCAGTCCACCGGCACCAAGCTCTTCTGCCTCTCCGGCGACTGCGAACGGCCGGGCCTGTACGAGTACCCGATGGGGGTCACGGTCCGCGAGATCCTGCGCGACTGCGGGGCCCTGGACGCCCAGGGGATCCAGGTGGGCGGGCCGAGCGGAACCCTCATCAACCGGGGCGATTTCGACCGCACCGCCTGCTTCGAGGATCTGCCAGGGGTCGGCGCCATGATCGTGTTCGGGCCGAAGCGCGACCTCTTCGACGCGATCACGAACTTCGCCCTCTTCTTCCAGCATGAGAGTTGCGGTCTGTGCACGCCCTGCCGGGTGGGCACGACCCTGCTCGCGAACTACGTGAAGAAGTTCGAGAGAGGCGTCGGGTCGCCGGTGGATCTGGAGGAAGTGAAACACATCTCCTCCCTGATGAGGAACATGGCCCACTGCGGCCTGGGCCAGTCGGCCAGCAACCACCTGATGGACAGTCTGCAGAAGTTTAAGCACATCTGGGAAACCCGGATGAAGAGCCTGGAGTTCGTTCCCGCCTTCGATCTGGACTGGGCCCTCGAAGAAGCCCGATCGCTCACCGGAAGGACCGATCCCGACGCCCATCTGCCGCCAAGGCCCAGGGTTTGAGCCATGCCCACCTTCTTTCTCGACGATTCTGAAATCCCCTTCAAGGACGGCGAGACCATCCTCGAAGCGGCCATGGCCGCGGGGCGCTACATCCCCCATCTGTGCTGGCGGCCCGAACTGGAGCCGCACAGTTCCTGCAGGCTCTGCACGGTCAACATCAACGGCCGGCCCTTCTCATCGTGCACCCAGCCCGCTCTGAAGGGCCAGAAGGTGGAGTGCGATACCGAGGGCCTGCTGGCCATGCGGCGCGCGGTGATCCAGATGCTTTTCATCGAGGGCAATCACCACTGTCCGTGCTGTGAGAAGAGCGGCGGCTGCAAGCTCCAGGCCACCGCCTACCTGCTCGGCATGCAGGACAGCCACTTCCATCACCGCTTCCCGGTTCGGGTCCGGGATCTGAGCCACCAGGGCGTGAGCCTCGATCGCGATCGTTGCATCCGCTGCGAGATCTGCGTCCGGGCCAGCCGGGCTCTCGACGGCAAGAACGTCTTCGCGGTCCACGGCCGCGGCATCGAGTCGCACCTCGCGGTGAACTCGGTCACCGGTCTCCTCAAGGACAGCGCCATCTCGCCGGATGATGCCGCGGTGAGACTCTGCCCCACCGGCGCCCTGATGGCGAAGGGCCACGGTTTCGAAGCCCCGATAGGCGACCGTCTCTACGACCGGGAGCCGCTCAGCGTTGCCGAACTCAGGGAATACCAGGCAAGGAGGGCGGTCCATGACTAAGGCCACCGTCGCCACCTGCTCGCTCGCCGGCTGTTTCGGGTGCCACATGTCGCTGCTCGACATCGACGAGAGACTGCTCGATCTTCTCGAACTGGTGGAGTTCGACCGAAGCCCCATCAACGACATCAAGCACATCAGCAAGCCGGTGGACGTGGGCCTCATCGAGGGCGGCGTCTGCAACGCGGAGAACGTTCACGTGCTCCACGAGTTCCGGAAGATGTGCAAGGTCCTGGTCGCGGTCGGCGAGTGCGCGAACACCGGGGGCATTCCCTCCATGCGCAACGGCATCACCTTGAAACGGTGCCTCGACGAGAGCTTCATCCGCGGTCAGGGCACGGAAAGCGCCCAGATTCCGGATGACCCGGAGTTGCCGCTCCTGCTCAACCGGGTCCGGCCGCTCCACCACATCGTCAAGGTCGACTACTTCCTGCCCGGATGTCCGCCTTCCGCGGACGCCTTCTGGCGCTTCCTGACCGAGCTCCTGGCCGGCCGGGATCCTTCGCTGCCCAGGGAACTCATCCGCTTCGACTGATCGAGGACACCATGCTGAGCCGCACCGTCGCGTCGCTCGAAACCGCCAGCCGCCCCGAGACCCTCCAGCGGATCGTGATCGAGCCGGTGAGCCGGGTGGAAGGCCACGGCAAGGTCACCCTGCTCATGGACGAGCACCATCACGTCAAGCAGGCCCGCCTCCACATCGCGGAGTTCCGGGGCTTCGAGACCTTCATCCAGGGCCGCCCGTACCAGGAGGTCCCGGTGCTGGTGCAGCGCCTGTGCGGCATCTGCCCGGTCAGCCACCACCTGGCCGCGGCCAAGGCCATCGACGCGCTGGTGGGAGCGCGCAAACTCACCCCCACCGCGGAGAAGCTGCGCCGGCTGCTTCACCTCGGCCAGACCCTTCAGAGCCACGCCCTCCACTTCTTCCATCTCGCGAGCCCGGATCTCCTCTTCGGCTTCGACTCCGACGTGGCCAAGCGGAACATCGTCGGCGTGATCGAGGCGCACCCCGCGGTCGCCTTGCAGGGGGTGAATCTGCGGAAGTACGGCCAGGAGGTGATCCGCATCCTCTCCGGCAAGCGCGTGCACGGCATCCTGGCCATCCCGGGCGGAGTCAACAAGGCGCTCTCCCGCGAGGATGGGGACTCGCTGCTGAAACAGATCGACCAGATCGTCCTCTGGTCTCAAGGTGCGGTGAAGATCGCCCGCGATCTGTACCTTGGGAACCTGGAGCGAAACGCGGCCTTCGGTTCGTTCCGATCCAACTTCGTGAGCCTCATCGCCCCCGATGGAAGCTTCGAGCTCTATGACGGCGGCCTTCGCGCGCGGGACGCGGCCGGTCACTCCGTCTTCGACCACCTCGACTGCGACCGCTACCTGCGGCACATCCATGAAGAAGTGAAATCGTGGTCGTACATGAAGTTCCCCTTCATCGTGGCCCTCGGATCGGACGAGGGCTGGTATCGCGTGGGGCCGCTCGCCCGCATCAACAACGCGGACCTCATGCCGACGCCCCTCGCCGAGGAGGAACGCCGCACCTTCACCGCCATGGGCAACGGCGAGCCGGTACACGCCACCATGGCCTACCACTGGGCCCGGATGATCGAGATGCTCTACGCCGCCGAGGCGATCCGCGAGCTTCTGGGCGACCCGGACTCTTACGGCTCGGATCTCGTGACCCGGGGGGAACGGGCCTTCGAGGGCGTCGGGGTCGTGGAGGCGCCGCGTGGTACCTTGATCCACCACTACGTCGTGGACGAGACGGACGCGGTGGTGAAAGCGAATCTGATCGTGGCCACCACCAACAACAACACCGCGATGAACACCGCCGTGCGGGAAGTGGCGGCCCACGACCTCGACGGACAGGAGCTCACCGAGGGCCTGCTGAATCACATCGAGGTGGCGATCCGGGCCTACGACCCCTGCCTCTCCTGCGCCACCCACGCGCTCGGCGCCATGGCCCTCGAGGTGAGTCTCGAAGATGCGAACGGGCGCCTCGTGCACCGCCTGACCCGGGGCGACGATGGCCGCGTGCTCCGGGGAGCCGGGTATTGAAGAAGCGACCGGCCCGGATGCCCAGAGTCGTGGTCCTGGGCTGTGGCAATCCAAGCCGCGGCGACGATGCCCTGGGCCCGGCCCTGATGTCGCGGGTCGAGACCTGGATACAGGTCCACCCCGATCGCCCGGTGACCGCGGTGGAGGACTTTCAGCTTCAGGTGGAGCACACCCTGGATCTCCAGGGGCGGGACCTGGCGCTCTTCGTGGATGCCACCGCGAGCGGGCATGAGAGCGTCGTTCTCCATCGGGTTGAGCCCGCGGTGGATTTCAGCTTCACCACCCATGCCCTCTCCCCGCCCGCGCTCCTCCAGGCGTTCGTCACTCTCGATCGCGGCACTCCCCCGCCCGCGTTCTCCCTCGCGGTGCGCGGCTACTCCTTTGGCCTCGGCCAGGCCTTGAGCCCTCAGGCCGCGCAAAGCCTCGAGGCCGCCTGGGTGCTTCTGGAGCGAATGCTGGAGAGCCCCTCGATGAAGAACTGGGAGGAACTGTGCACGCCCGAGGCGGGCCCCCCTCACTATCCGCACCACGCTGAGGCCCCCGAAAGCCTCGCGCCCACGCCCTGGCAGCCCGACTGAGCCCGGAGATCCGGGTGCCTCGGGCTAGAGTCCGCCTGAGATTCTTCCCGGCATGAGCTCCCTTCCTTCCACGGCGCGCCGTCTCGCGCACCTCGTCTGGCACCGCCGGGTGCGCGCGTCCCTGGAACGAACCGACGCCTGCTCCCTGTTCGGTCTCGACCTGCTGATTGCGCCGGGCGTCCTTCATCCCGGGCACTTCGCCTCGAGCCGCCTACTCGGCCGGCACCTGATGGGTCTCGATCTTCGCGGCAAGGACCTGGCGGACCTCGGGACCGGATCGGGCATCCTCGCCCTCCTCGCCGCTCGAGCGGGAGCCGTGGTCACCGCGATCGACGTCGACCCGGCCGCAGCCGCGTGCGCGGCTCTCAACGCCCGTCGAAACAAACTGGCGGACCGGGTAAACGTCGTGGTTTCCGACGTCTTCGACCAGGTGGAGCCTGGCCGGAGATTCGACCTCGTGGTCACGAACCCGCCCTTCTACCCGCGGGCCGCTAAGCGCGCCGCGGACCACGCTTTCGCCGCGGGCATCGGGAACGGCTTTTTCGCCAGGCTCGCGGAGAGCCTGCCCGGGCGCCTCGCGGAGGGCGGCGCGCTCGTGATGATCCAGTCGTCGGACGCGGATTTCGAGCCGATCGGCCGCATGTTCGAGGAGCGAGGGTTCAGCTCGCGGGTGGTCGGCCGGAGGCGGGGACTCTTCGAGACCCTGACCATCAGGGAGTTCAAATAGAACGGCTATCGAACATACCCAAGGGCTCGAAGCCGGTCCTGCGCGGCCGGATCCACGGCGGCGTCCGGCGACGACCTCGACCCCGACAACTCCCGCAGCAGAAGGCTCATCGCCTGGGCCTGCCCGGGCTCCTGAACCGCGAGGTTCACGAGTTCGCCAGGATCCTGCTCCAGATCGAACAGGGCAGCGGCGACGCTCGGGCCCTCCACGTACTTGAACGGCCACAGGATCAGGGCCGAGAGGTCGCCGCGCGGATAGCTCGCGGGAAGCTCGCCCTGCGCCCCGGGACGGTGCTCGATGACCACCGCGCGGCGCTCCGCGAAGCCGCGCGCATCGAGGCCCGGCTCGAGCGGCACCCCCGCGGACCGGGCGAGGTAAAGGAAGATATCGACCAGCTGAACCGGGGTGTCGCGGATCGCCCCCGCGGTCAGCCCGGGACCGCGAACGACCAGGGGGATCCGGGTCGCCTCTTCGTCGAGAGACGCGCGGTGGCCGAAGCGGTCGTGCTCGCCCAGGGACTCGCCGTGATCCGAGGTCACGACCACGACGGCGCTGCCCGGGCTCGGAGCGCGCAGGATCCCGTCCAGCAACCGGCCCAGGCTTCGATCGAGCGAATGGAGCGCCTCGTCGTAGCGGGCGCGCAGGACTCCGGTCTCGGCGGGAGTGGGCCTGCCTCCCCTGAGGTATCGGCCGAGGACCTCCACCTGCTCGCTCTCCACCTCCAGGCCCCGCGGGCCGAAGCGTCCCAGGTCCTGCGGCTCGGGAATCCAGGGCAGGTGCGCCTCCATCAGGTTCACGAAGAGGAAACGCGGCCGCTCCTCCGGATGCGTCCAGAAGTCGAGAGCGCGTTCCACCACCCACGGCGCGCGCATTGAGGGCCCGGGGAATCTCGCGGCAAATCCGCGAAGACCGGGAACGCGCGGGAAGGCGGAGATGATGTCGAAGAACCACGGCTGGAACGCGAAGGGACGCAGGGGCTCGGCGTCGACGCGCTCGAAACCTCGCAGCAGAGGATCGTCCTTGCCGAAGACGCCGAAGTTCGCGGCCACCGCCGCGGTGGCATAGCCGGCGCGCCTCAGACGTGCGGCCAGGAAGAGGTCCGGCGACGATCGCTCGAACGGGTCGAACCCTGAGTCGTAGCGATGGCGGGTGGAACGCACCCCCGAGAACAGCGAGGCGTGCGCGGGCAGGGTCCACGAAGCGTCGGTCCACGCGCGGCGGAACGTGGTGGAGCCGCGCGCGAACGCCTCGAGATTCGGCATGGTGTTCCGGGAGTGGCCGTAGGAGGAAAGGGCCTGCGCCCGCACGGTGTCGAGGACAATGAGGACGATGTCGGGCCGCGACGCGGGCGCGGGCAAGGGCGGCGCCAGGGCCGCCACGGGGGGCGATGAGCGCTGAGCGCTCCACAGGCCGAGGCTTACCACTGGCCCGAGGAGAAAGACCGGGCCCACCTTCGGCCACCGGGCGACAAAGGCCCGGAGCAGGACGAAGGTCAGGAGACCCGCGATCACGCCCAGCACGAGCGCCTTCCCGGGCCCGAGGAATTCTGCCGCCGCGGTGGCCGTGGCCACGCGGCCGGCGAGGATGGGCAGGACGATTCCCACGGTGAGGCCGAAGAGGAACGGCGGCGAGTGAGCCGGCGATTCCGTGACCGCGCTCAGGCCCAGGATCGCGGCGGCGGCGACCAGGACCAGCGCCGGCATCGCCCACTCCCCCGCCGACACGGCGCCCGCGATGGGTCCGGACATCCGCAGCGCCCCGACCAGGAGCGGCAACCAGAGGTCGAGACCGCGGCCCGGGAGGAACGTCGACAACGCCCAGGCCGCGAGGACCGCGAGGGGCAGATAGGTCGTGAAGGAGGCCGAGAAGAATGCGCCGGAAGCGCTCGATGGCCGGGGGTAGCCTGCGACCGTTTCCGTGGCGGCCAGGATGAGGGTGACGATCGCACCCGCGACGACGCTGCGAAGAAACGCCCTCACCGCTCAGAAACCCGCGGTCTCGGGCCGTTGATAGCGGAAGAGCTTCTGGAGCGCGCGCAGTTCGTACGGAGCCGCGTAGCAGCCCGTGCGGTACCGCCAGCCGGACAGGGCGCGCAGAACCGCACGCCGCCACCCGACGAGGGTCGGGTCGGTGCTCGTCGGGTGATAGGCGTTCAGCACCCGCTCGAAGTTCTTGATTCGGAGCCGCTGACGGGGTGCGAGCCACGGAAGCCGGTCGGAACGCCGTCGCGAGACCTCCCCCCATTCTGACGACGTCCATTCCTCGAGCGTCTTCGGAAAGGCGAATCCCCTCTTCGAAGCGGCGTCGAGCAATTCGCCCGCCACTGGAACCGGGGTGTATTGGTAGAGGATGATCTCCGCCTCCGGGTGCTCTTCCTTCACCCTCTTCACGAACGCGAGCGTGGCCTCGATGTCCGCCTCCGGATCCGGCGGGTTTCCAAGCACGAAGGAGAACTCCGGGGTCACACCGAACCCTCGCATGCGCGCGGCCAGGTCGAGGGTCATCTGCGGGGTCAGGGTTCCTCCCTTGTCCATGCGCGCGAGGGTCTCCGCGGAGCCTGACTCGGCGCCCAGGAAGACCATGCGAAGACCGCTCTCTGCCATGGCCTGCCAGGTCGCGTCCTTGAATTTCAGCAGCGTGTCGATCCGGCCCTCGCCCCACCAGTTGAAGCGCAGGGGCGCGATTCGCGCGGCGATGTCCCGGCATCGGTCCTCGTGGGTGAAGAAGTTGTTGTCGTAGAACTCGACCGCGTCCACGTCCCACTCGTCCTTGTACCGGCGCAGGTTCCTCTCCACCCGTTCCGGCGACTGGGCATTCCAGCGTCCATTGGCGAGGCTCACGACTCCGCAGAAGTTGCAGAGGAACGGGCAGCCGTAGCTCGAGTGATAGCCGAGGGTGCGCCGGCCCAGGAAGGTGGCCCGCGGATACTGAGGCATGTCGATCCGATGGAACGGGAACACCGGCAGGTCCTCCACGTTCGGGACGCGAGCGACGGCGCCCTGGACCAGCGAGCCGTCGGCGCGCCGGAAGGCGACCCCGTCCGCGCCCTCCGCCGTCCGCGGGTCGCGGCCGGCCGCGAGTTCGCGCAGCAGATTCAGGGTCGCGAACTCTCCGTGACCGCGAATCGCGAAGTCGACCCATCCCCCGGTCAGGCACGCTTCCGTGTGCTCGGTCGGGAAATAGCCGCCCCAGATCACGATGGCCTTCGGGTCCGCGGCCTTGAGGGCGCGGGTGCGCAGGAAGGCATCCTCGAGTTGGGGGCCTGGCATCACGGTCATGCCGAACACGGCGGCGCCGGACGCGAGCCGGGCTTTCAGCACGGCGTCCGGATCGGCTACGGCGTTTCCGTCCACGATCTCGTAGTCGAACTCGCCCTCCAGCACCGCGCCGATGGCGAGAAGCGAGAAGGGCATGATCCGCTTGCGGGCCGCGTTCGACCGGGGGTTGTAGAGGACGATTCGCATCGTCATGACTCAGGCGGCCTCGCCGCCGACGCGTGGAGGCTGGCGAATGACTTCGAATGGAGCGATAGACAACGCGTGGGGATTGCTTCGTCCCCCTCCGGGGAGGCTTCGCGCTCGGCTGCCCTTCGAAGGCCTCCTCGCAATGACGATGACGGTTGCGGTTCGCTGGGCGTCATCGTCAATTGATGACGACCGGTTCCCGGGTGCCGACGAGTCCCTTCAGCGCCTTCCACGCCCTCAGGGCCCAGACCTCGACCGGAAAGCCCACGGCGAGGCGCCGCAACCGGAAGCGGGCGAGGCCCTGAAGCCCGCGGCGGACCAGATCCTTGAAGCCGTCGGGGCGATGGACCACCATCTTCCTTGCCGAATATCCGATGCGGATGTAATCGCGGATCCGCTGCACGCGGGCGTGGGCCTTGCCCGTGAGCCAGGGCAGCTTCTGTATCTTCGGATAGAAGACGGCCCACTCCTCGAGCGAGCGCGGCTCCTGAACGCCGAGCCTCACCGCCTCCGGGAAAATGGGCGAGCCGGGATAGGGCGAGAAGATGTTGGTGAAGAACGCGGCCTCGGGATTGCGCCGGCCGATGGTGTCGACCATGTCGATGGTGTCGCGCAGGTCCGCGGCCTCCTCGCCGGGGAGCCCGAAGATCAGGTTGAAGGACGCCTCCACGCCCACGGCGTGGCAGCGCTCGGCCGTGCGATACGCGGTCTCGAGGTCCAGCCGCTTGTTGACGGTCTTGAGCACCTTCTTCGACCCCGATTCGATGCCGAAGAAGATCCTCTTCAAACCGCTGCGACGCAGGAGCCGCAGTTCGTCGTCGGAGAGGCGGTCGATCTGATCGGTGCGGGTCTGGATGAAGTAGCCGAAGGTCGTCCCCTTTTGGAGCAGCTTCTCCGCGATCTCCACCGCGCGGTCGCGCCGCACCAGGTAGTTGTCGTCGATGATGTCGATGACGTCGAGCCGGTAACGGCTCGCCAGTTCGCTCATTTCGTCCACCGTGCGGTCGGCGTGAAGCGGTTTCCAGTTCCGGCCGTAGACCGAGGCGTTCGAGCAGTAGGAGCAATCCCAGGGGCAACCGTGCGAGGAGCAGTACAGCAGCCAGCGGAAGCCGTGGCACTTCTTCGCGTAGCGCTCGAAGTCCACGATCTCGAAGGGGCGGCGCGGCAGGGCGTTGATGTCGGTGTAGCCCCGCGGCTCGTTGGCCACGAGTTCCGTCCCGCGCTTGAAGAACGAACCGGCGACGCCCGTGAGATCGCGCTCCCCTACGTTCCAGCGCTCCACGATCTCGGCCAGCGTGATCTCACCCTGCCCCTTCACCACCGCGTCGAAGAGCGGCGATCGCAGGGTCTGCTCGGGGAGGATCGACGGGTGCCAGCCTCCGGCCACGATGGGCAGGTCCGGGCGCTCGGCCCGCACCGCCGCGGCCACCGACACGCCCTGCGTGATCATGGGCCCGGTCACCATGCTGATCCCGAGCGCGCAGGCCCCGTCGAGCGCCCGCAGAACCGCCCTCTGCGGATCGTCCTCCACCGCGGAGTCGATGATCCGCACCTCGTGGCCCTTCGCGACCAGGGGCGCGGCCAGGTGGATCAGGGCGAGCGGGGGCGCCGCTTCATCCGAATAGTAGGACGGGAAGAAGAGAACCACCGGCTTCCTGACGCTCATGGTCCCCGGGGTCGCCTTTCTCAGTTCTCCGCGATCATCGGCTGCTGTCGCGCCGGCGTGCCGGTGCGGACCCGCTTCGAGAGATCGACGAGCCGCCGCTCGAAGTCGAAGCGATAGAAGTCGAAGCGCACCCGCAGGCGGGCGAACCACTGCGCCACCTGCTTGCCGAATGCGCCCTGCGCGGGCTCGAACGCGTATCGGAGATAGAAGTTGTACCGGGGCACGAATTTCCGGACCGGCTCCGAGATCCAGGGCCCGATCGAGTGGTCGAGATCCACGTGCTCCCAGTCCTCGAGTCGCTTCGGAGCTTCGAAGCCCAGCGCGGGCATCCGCTCCGAAAGCTCGGTCCCGGGATACGGGGCGTAGAAGTAGATGGGAGTCTCGAAGGCTCCGTCGATCTGGCGGAGGGCCTTGACCGTCCGGTAGGTGTCGGCGAGCGACACCGGCGGCTCGTTGGGAAAGCCGGCGATGAACGAGAAGCGCGCCCCGATGCCGGCCCGGTGGAGCTTCTCCGCGGTCTCGAGCACCTCCGCGACCAGCGTGCCTTTCTTGATGCTCTCCAGCACTTCGGGCGAACCGCTCTCCGCCCCCACGTTCACCTTGTAGCAGCCGCTGTCACGCATCAGGGCGAACTGTTCCGGCGTCATGCGGCGCAGCAGATCCGCGCGCCCGGTGCCGAACCACTGAATCCGCACCTTCGCATCGATGAGGCCGGAGGCGATGGACTCCGCGCGCTTCAGGTCGGTGAAGAAGTTGTCGTCGTTGAAGAAGACCTGATCGAGCCGGTAGCGGGCCTTGTGCTCGGCGATCTCGGAGACCACGCGCTCGGCGGAAAGGCCGCTCCAGCGCTGCTTGTACACCATGGGATCCGCGCAGAAGCTGCATTCGAACGGACAGCCCTGGGACGAGCAGTAGTCGAGGCGGCGGGCCCCGCGGAACGCGAAGTACTTCTCCAGGTCGACGAGGCCGAAGTCGGCGCGCGGGAACGCGTTCACGTTCTGGAACGGCCGGGGCGGGTTCTTCACGACCACGCCCTCGCGCTTGAACGCGATCCCGGCCACGCCGTCGAGACTCTCTCCCGCCTGGAGCTTCAGCACGATCTCGCGGAAGGTCTCCTCGCCCTGGCCGCTGACGCAGACATCCACGCCCGCCGAGCCGAGGCACTGCTCGGGCAGGAGCGACGGGTGCCATCCGCCCCAGATCACGGGGACCCCGGGGTTCCGACGCTTGACCGCCCGGCTCGCGCGGAGCGCATCGAGGATCGGCTTTCCGGTGAGAACGGTGATGCCCACGCACACCGCGTCGTCGGAGAGCTCCGCGAGCGTCGACTCGGGGGTCAGCTCGATCCGGCCATCGATGATGCGGACGTCGAACTCCGGCAGCATCGAACCCACGTGGATGAGGGCGAGGGGGAGGATGTGGCTCTCTCCCCGCGGGTTGTAGAGGAGGACCTTCGGGCGGTTCATGCGGAAACCCCGGTGCGGCGCCCGGGCGCGGCGAGCACGCGGCCGAGCGCGGTCCTCACCCGCTCTTTCACCGCCTGAACGCCTTCGACGATCTGCTTCGGGCACACGCACGCGGCGCAGACCGGATTCCCGGGGCCGAGGCTTTGCAGGGCCGCGGCATAGGCCGCCGACTCACGGGCGGCCGAAAGCGAAAGGCCGCGGCCCACCCGGGACGCCTTCGGCTGAAAGAAGCAGGGACGGAGAGCCCCGTCCGCTTCCACGACCGAAGACCACTCGGGCGCGTTGCAGGCGGGCGCCCGGCGAGGCGCGTCGTCTTTCCCGAACTCCGCCGCCATTCGCGCGAGCTTTGAAGCGTCCTCGCTCACGAAGCGACCCAGCTCTCCCGCCGCGTCGAGGCGCGCGATCGCCTCGCGCATGGACGCAACCTCGGCCGGACCGGGACGCAGGGGAAGCCGGGCCGAAGGCTCTCCCCCGAAAGCCTCGCTCTGGACATCAACGGAGAGAAACGAAATCGCATCGAGCCCCAGTTCGCGCGCCGCCGCCACCGTGGCATCGAGCACCGCGGCATTCCGGCTCGAGATCACGGACCGGCCGACGAGGCGCGGGCGCCTGGTCAGTTCGCGAACCGCAGCGATGGAGGTCCGCAGGCGCGAGAACATCGAGGCCCCGCGGATGGAGTCGTGAATGGCCTCGGGGCCCTCCACGCTCAGGTAGACCTCATCCACGGCCTCGCCGAGCCACTCCCGGGCGCCGCCGAGCCCGAGGCCGTTCGAGGCGATCTGAACCGAGAGGCCGAGGGCGTGAGCCCCGCGGGCCAGGGACTCGATGTGGTCGCACCGGAGCGGCTCTCCGCCCGTGAACAGGACCGATCGTGCGCCCAGGGACCTCGCCTCGCCGAGCAGGGCCAGGCGTTCGTCCGCACCGAGCTCATCCCCGCCCTTCCCGTTCGACTTCCAGATCGAGCAGTGCGCGCAGGCCTGGTCGCAGCGGGTCGACACGTGCATCACCAGGAGGCGAAGGCTCCGCGGCTTCATCGCCTTTGGAACTCGAAGAGGGTGTGATCGCCGCGGCCCTGGAAAAAGGGCGCCCGTCGCACGAGGGTCTCGGACATGGCCAGGACACCGAGGAGGATCGGGTGGCGTCTCGCGAACCCTTCGTAGCCGGGCCCGGGAACGAGACACCCGAGGGCCTCCACCCGGCTGACCGTGGCCGAGGGAGCCAGGGCGCGTCTCACCGCCCCGGCCGACTCGTAGTGCACGTTCACCGACGAGGGACCGATCCGCACCGCAGCGGTTGGGCCCCGGTCGGTCGCGCCGAACCCTCTCCGGACTCCTTCCGGCAGGGGCCTCCGGCCCATCAGGACCACGAAGGCCCGGCCCGCCGGGGCAAGGAGCGCGGGAACGAGGGCGGCCCAGGTCGCGAGGGGAACGCAGTTGAGCGCGCCGAAATTCGAGATCACCACATCGAACCGCGCGGGCTCGCCCGACAGGCTCTGCGCGGATCGGCAGGCGAAGGTCGCGCTCGAGCCGCTCTCCCTGGCCCGGGCCAGCGCCGTCTCGATCATCCGCGGAGACTCATCGATGCCATGCACGGCGTACCCTTGCGCGGCGAGCCAGATCGCATCCTCTCCGGTGCCGCAGCCGATATCGAGAACGCGCGCGCCCGGCGGCGCCTCGCTCATCACGCGCTCGGCCACCCGGAACCTGAAGAGTCGGCCGGTGGGCGAGAGGCCGAACCCCCGGTCGTAGGATGCCGCCAGGGAGTCGAAGTTCACGCCCGGCAGCGAGGGGGCGCTCAGGCCGACCGCCGCTGCGCCAGGATCATGGGGAAACGCGCGGTCCTTCGTCCATGGCGGAAGGTCTCGATGAGATCGCGCCCCATCTCGCGCAGGCGGCTGGGCCAGCCCACCACCCGCACGTCGAAGCCGCTGCGCTCGAGCAGGCGCGTGAGCTCGGTGATCGTGAAATATCCCGCGGCCGCGTCGCGGCAGGGCGCGTAGCCGTAACGGGAGAGGAAGTCCTTCTTCTTCATCTTCACCATGGCCTCGCCGTCGGCCGACCGGCGGTAGATCGGCGAATCGAGGATCACCAGCGCGCCCTTCGCCTTGAGTATCCGCCGCGCCTCCGCGACCACGTTCTGGGGGCAGCGCGCGTAGTGAAGGGCGCCGTTCAAGAGGACCACGTCGGCGCAGTTCGCGGACAGGGGAAGGAACTCCATGTCCGCCTCGATGCGCTCGATCCCGAGTTCGAGGCCCTGCTCCTGCCCGAGCGCGGTCAGGCCGTCGGTGGGGTCGAGGTTGATGTCGAGAGCGGCGACCGAGTATCCACGCTCGGCCAGGCGCTGGGCGGCCCAGCAGCAGCCGGCGCCGATGTCGACGATGGACTGCGCCTTCGGCCGCTCGCGGGCGAGCCAGTCCATGAATCGTCCGAAGTGCCGCGCGCGCTGCCTCCAGATCCGCGCCTGCACGTGACCCCGCGGAACCCGGGGCAGTTCGGAGGAGTGCTGGAAACCCTCGTCGGCCCGCACCCGGCAATAGAAGGCGGTGGCCGCCGCGAGTTCCGCCTGCCGCTCATGGCCGAGGAGCCGATGCACTCCCTGCAGGGTCGCGAAGAAGGCCTCGTCGCGGATGCACGCCAGGCCCCCGGCCGACTCGGTCAGCGGGCCGCCGCATTCGGGGCAGCAGAAGGCGGCCACCCACGGACTTCGGGACGTGATCGGCTGGACTTGACTCTCTAAATCCATGGCGGCGCTTCCACTCCGATGTTCTGCAAAGCGTCTTGAAAAAGTCCCCGAAGCCGGGTCCGATGGTCCGTGGCGTGAAGCCGCACCGCGTGATCCGAAAGCTCCACGCCCGTGGTGTTCGGCAGACGATAGCGGAGGTAGGGGCGGTGGATCATTCGTGCGGTCGCTTCGAGAAGCCGCCCTCTCGGAGCGGCCACGGTTCTATTTACTGAATTCTGCCCGTGAAGTCTTGACGGAAGGAAATTGGGGAAGATGGGATCGACCCAGGAATTGGCCCGCAGCAGATCGACGAACGCATCCTCCCCCTTGATCGGCTTCAGGCTGACCAGCTCGAAGGCCCCGTAGAAGTCGCGCCCGGGCATGGCTTGCGCGGTGGCATCGACCAGGTAGTTCAGGCAGAGAACCCGCCGCCAGCCTCGGACCTTGGCGACGAGGGTGGAGAGGAGCAGCGTCCGCCAGAGCGCGCCGGGCTCGGTGACCACGAACACGTCGATGTCGCCATCGTCGGCGGCGTCGTGCGCGCACCCGCCGGAGAGCGCGGCGAGCCGCACTCGCGGCAGGCCTCTCACGAAGGAGAGGATCTCGTGATTCCGGCTGAGCAGGTCGCGCGTCGCGCTCTCGCGTCGCGCGAAGGACGCCTTGAGGCGATGGGGCTCCGAGCGGCGCAGCCAGATGAGTCCATCGTCCTCGAGGACAAGTTCGCGAAGCGCCGCCCCGTCGAGGGCGCGCCGGATCTCCTCTTCGCCCGCCCGGACCCCGACCAGGCGAGCCGGAAGGCTCGACGAGCGCACCGGCGACCCGAAGACCGACGCGTAGACCACGGGCCAAACGATCCCCTGTTCGACGGGATCAAGACGCGAACCGGCCGGCGGGCCCGGAGCGCGGAGCGCGGTCACGCGAGTCCCCCGGCTGCCGTCCCGCGTCGCAGGATGGCGGCGCTCGCCGCCACGAACAGGAGGGCGCCCGCGAGGATGCTCATCGGGAGCGAAAGGCGGTTGAGCGAGAGCAGGACGACCATGGGCAGGCAGGCGAGCACGGCTGAGGCCAGCGGGCGCACGACCTGGACCTCGGCGTGGCGGCGCGTTTTCCGGACCAGGGTGGTGAACAGGAAGAACTCGGCGGCGGTGAAGGACAGGGCCGCGCCCACAGGCCCCCAAGCCGGGATCAGGACCAGGCCGGCGAGCGCGGCGACGCCGACCCGAAGCCCGGTCAGACTCGGGATAAGCACCGTCTCCCCCGCCGCGATCAGGAGATGGAAGAGCGCCGCGTTGGCGAAGCACAGGAGGAGCGCCACTGAGAGAATCCTCAGCGACCACCCGCCTTCCACGAATCCGGGGCCGAGCACCCCGAGGACGCCGGGCGCGCTGAGGGCGAGGCCTATCGCCGCGGGCGCCCCGATCCAGACCACGAGGCCGAAGGTCCGCTGGGCCGCTCCCCTCGTCCCCCGCACCACGTCGCGCGATACCGAGGGCAGAGCGCCCGCGGCGATCGCGCTCGGAAGGGTCAGGAGCGACTCCACGATCCGCAAGGCGCCGCCGAAGAGG
>DAORUA010000020.1:0-20614 GCA_035432945.1 Vicinamibacteria bacterium
CGCGAGCTGGCTCGCGTCATCGAGCTTTGACATGTCGTGAGCCAGAAGGCCGCGAAGGGTGAGCGCGTTCACCTGCATGGAGAGAATGGCGCGCTCCCGGGCGAAGGCCTCGACCCGCGCGGTCAGGCGGTCCGCGGAGGAGATGTCGGTGCGGGCGAGGCAGCGCGCGGTGAGGAGCCGGGCGGCGCTCGCCCAGATCTCGTGGGACCCGCGCTCGAACATGAGGCAGGCCGCCTCCGACTGTTCCGCTCCGCCCACGAGATCGGCCTGGAGGATCAGCAACTCGGTCTGGGAGAGCCCGAACAGCGCTTCCTCGAACGGGCGGTGGACGCCGCGGGCGGTGTCGGAGGCCCGTTTCGCGGCCTCGAGATCCGTGGCCGCAGCCACCGCGTCGGCGGCCGCGAGAGAATACTCGGCCCGATGCAGGAGGGCGTCCGCGAGGTCCCGGCCGGTGCCCCGGGCGGCCAGACGCACCGCGGCCTCCGCATCTTCCGAGGCGCCGCGCAAACGGCCCTGCGACAGCTTGATCTGGGAGCGGTAGGCGAGGAGCCCGACCCCCGCGGACGTATCTCCGTCCGGGGGCGTCTCCGACTCCAGCAGATCGGCGCACTGCTTGAGTTGCCCCAGGAGGTCGAAACAGCGGGCCAACCGAAGCTTGTTTCGGAGCGTTCCCTTGACGATGCCGGCGCGTCCGATCGCCTCCATCTCCGCTTCGGAGTACTTCTTCGCCTCGGCCACGGAGCCCCGGCGGATCTGAATGGAGGCGATGTGGCCGGAAATCGCGGCCTCAATGGCGAGCGCATCCGCCTCGCGAGCCCGGATGAGGCCCTTCTCGAGTATGGAGAGAGACAGATCGGGATCCGCCTCGATGCTCAGCAGGCCCGCCTGGAGGGCGCTCCGCGCCTGGAGCAGACGATCGCCGCTCGCGTCCGAGACCTTCATGGCCCGGACGATGGCTTCCCGGAGGCCGGGCAGGTTCTGCGCGGTTCGCTGTATGCGCGCGGTCAGGAAGGCCGCCTTGATGGACTCGCTCGCCCCGAACTCGCCGAGGGTCTCGGTGGAGTTCTCGGCCGCCTCGGCGTAGCGCAGGGCGCCCTGGATGTCGTCCGATCGCAGTTGCGAATCGACCAGGCCCTCATAGAGCCGCGTGGCCAGCCGCGGGGCGCTGCTGCCGAAGGCCGCGGCCAGGGCGCCCCGGAACCTGGTGACCGCGGCGTCGGTGTGCCCGCTGTCGATCTCGAGATGTCCGAGTTCGAGCATGGTGACGCCACGCCGCACGTGATCGCCCCGCTCCGTCGATTCGTTCCAGGCTTCGAGGGCGAGATCGCGCGCGTGCGCGGGCTCGCCCCCGAGGCGGGCCAGGTGCGCGAGCTCGATCAGGGGGTCGCTATGGACGGAGACCTCGCCGGCGTCGCGCGCGATGGAGCGGGCCCGCTCCAGAGTGTGCGTCGCTTCCTTGGAGGCGCCGCTGTCCAGGAAGACCTGGGCCAGGGCGAACTCCGCGCGGGCCTGCAGGAGCTTCGCGGAAGCCGCGGTGGAGAACTGAAGGGCCACGCGGGCCGCGATCTCCGCCGCGAGGTACCGGCCGCGCGCGCGATTGGTGGCGGACAGGCCGAGCTGGGCTTCGAGCAGGAGGATGCGCGCGCCCATGTTCTCGGCCTCGCGGTTCGCGGCGAGGAATTCGGCGTCCGCGGCGCTCACCGCGCCGAGTTCGTTCAGGCACTGACCGAAGGACAGGCGCACGCTCGTGAGCAGGAGGGCGTCGGGCACTTCGCCGACCAGGGAGAGCGCCCGGCGCACGTCCTCGATGGCCGAGTCCGGCGTGCCCGCGAGGAGAAGCATGCGCGCCCTGGCGTTGAGGCCCTGAACCAGGGCGATTCCGTCGCCTCGCTGCTCGGCGGTGGTCAGGGCCTCGTTCATCAGGTCGAGGGCCACCGTCCGGTCGCCCAGGTAGGCGAGCACGTCCGCGTAGGCGAGGATGAGCGGAAGGGATCGATCCTGGCTGCCCGTCTCTCCCTCGAGTCCCTCGGCCTCCAGCCGCTCCCGCGCCTTCGCGGGCTCGCCCAGCATGACCAGGGCCTCGGCCTCGTGCGCGGCGATCTGCACCGCGAGAGAGCGCGGCACCGATCCCTTCAGGATGAAGTTCGGGGCGAGCGCGGTGCGGGCCGCTTCGAGGGCTTCGTCGAGCTGCAGGGTCCGGAGAAGGAACTTGGTGTGCAGGAGCCCAAGGCTCGCCATGGTCACCACGTCGCCCGCGGCCGCGAGCTTCAAGGCGCGCTGACACGCCTCCAGGCCGGGGCCGAGGCGGCCGATCTTCAGGGCGAGATCGGCGAACTTCATGAGGTGCGCGACTTCCTCCTCCGGGGAAACCGGCTCCTTCCGACTCGCTCGCTCCTCGGTCGCTTCCTCGGCCGCGAGGTATTCCGCCTCGAGGAGCAGGAGCGCGCTTGCGCGCGGCGCCGCGGGCGGCCGGATCTGGGCGGCGGAACCCTGGGGCGTGCGGTGGGAAGAGGTGACGGGCTCGGGCGCCGAGCCCTGGGACCTGGACTGCTGCACCGCCTCGAGGATTTCGCTGAACCGCGCCACCGGTCCGGTGAGGCGATGTTCGCGAGCCAGGGCCAGGCCCTCGGAGGCGAGAGCCTTGGCCTCGTCGAGCTTGAGTCCGCGCAGGGCCGAGTCCGCGGCCAGGACCAGGGCCTCCGCCTGCTGACGGAAGTCCTTGCCGCGCGCGAACAGAGCGGCCGCGCGACGACCCATCTTCTCCGCGTCCTCGGACTCGAAGGCCTCGAGGGCCGCGCGGGCATAGACGAGACACGCTTCCGCTTCGACATTCTGATCGCCGAGCCAGTCTTCGCTCTCCACCAGGGTGAGCACGGTCTGGGCGAGGCGGCGGGAGTCTTCATAGGCCCCGCCCGCGAAGGCGTTACGGGCGGCGGCGAGGCCGTGATTCGCGGCCCGGTCGAGCAGTCCCGCCACCTGGAAATGGCGGAAGAGGATGGGCGCCACGCGATCGAGACGCTTCGCGTAGCGGGTCTCGAGGAATTCCGCGTACGAGCGGTGCAGCGCGCGCCGCCGGACCTGGTTCAGGGTGCGATAGGTCGCGTCCAGGAGCAGCGTGCTCGCGAAGGTGAGACGGGACCCTCCAGAGACCGCGTCCTCGCGGAACACGCCCCGCTCCATCAGGCTCTCGATCACCGACTCGGCCGCGGTTCCCAGGCCCGAAAGGTGGATCACTTCGGAAGGATCGAAGGAGGCGCCGACGATCGCCGCGGCCTGCAGCACGCTGCGATTGGAGTCCGGCATGGCCGCGACCTTCTCCTCCATCAGCTTCTGGAGGGAGTTCGGCAGGGCGAGGCCCTGCGCGCCGCCGCGGCGGGCCGCGAGCGTGAACTCCTCGAACCGGCCCTCGGGAGCGAGGCTTCGCACGAGTTCGGCCACGAAGAAGGGATTGCCGCCGGTGGCCTGGAGCAGCGCGATGCCCGCGTCCTCGGGAACGCGTTCCTTCTCGAGGATGCCCATGGCGAGCTGGCGGCAGTCGGCGGCGTCGAGCGCCTTGAGCTGGATCAGAAGCGTGCCCTGGTCGCCGCGAATGCTCTTCACGAGGCGGGACATCGGGTCGCCCTCGCCGCCGCCGCCCTGGACGTACGTTCCCGCGATCATCAGGCGCGAGGAGGACCGGCGGTGGAAGACGTACTGGATCGCCTCGAGCGAGGCGTCGGCGAGATGAAGATCCTCGAAGAGCAGGACGAGGGGCTGGGCGCTCGCGAGACGGCCGACCGTGCGCGCGAGCAGATCGAGGGTGAAGGTCCGATCCTCGCGCTTTGGCGCGATGGAGGACTGGGAGTCGCGGCCCGCGGCCTCCGCGATCTCGGGGAATAGAACCCGCAACTCGGGAAGGAGGTCCCCGAGGGTCTTGGTGGCACGCGCGGGATCGGCCTCGATGTACTCGCGGAAGGCTTCGCCGAATCCTTGATAGGGCAGGGCCGGATCGACCCTCTCCACGAACCGGCCGTGGAGGACGAGGGCGCCCCGGCTTTTCGACAGGCGCTCCAGTTCGCGCAGCAGGGAGGCCTTGCCGAACCCCTGTTCGCCGCCCACGAGGGCCAGCTGCGCTTCCCCCGCCTGCGCGCGGTGGAAGGACTTGACCAGGTCTTCGATCTCGTGGCTCCGGCCCACGATTGCGGAGCCGCCGCGCGGAACCACGATCGAGGTGGAGAGCGGAGTCTCGGGATTCTTCAGCCGCCGCGACAACTCGCGGAGGACGCCGCCGATCTCGTTGCCGTCCTTGGGCCGGGCCGCGGCCGCCTTGGCCATGCAGGCGAGGACGATGTTCTCGGTCTCCATGTCGACGAGGGAGGCGAGCAGACCGGGCGGCTCCGGTTCGGAGTGGACGATCTTGTAGAGAACGGTCTGGGTGTCTCCGGAGAAAGGGAGTTTCCCCGAGAGGCTCTCGAACATGACCACGCCGAGCGAGTAGATGTCGGCCGCGGGCGAACTCGATGAATCCAGGATCGATTCGGGCGGCAGATAGGCGAGGGTGCCGACGATGATGTCGGACTTGGTCATGCGCGAGTCCTTGGGTCCGAGGGCGATGCCGAAGTCCATGAGCTTCGCGCGCCACTCGTCGCCCTCGCGCGTGACCATGATGTTCTCGGGCTTGATGTCGCGATGGACGATGCCGCGCTGGTGCGAATAGTGGAGCGCTTCCGCCACCTGCGCGCCGATATCGAGAACCTCGTACGGCTTGAGGGTCTCCTCCTTCTGTACCGCGCGCAGCGTCTTGCCCTCGACGTAGGGCATGACGAAGAAGAGGTTCCCCTCGAAGTCGGCGAAGTCGTAGATGGGAACGATGCCGGGATGGTCGAGCTTGGCGACCGCGCGGGCCTCGCGCTCGAACCGTTCGCGCTGATCCCCCTGCAGGTTGCCCGAGGTGAGCATCTTGATCGCGACCTCGCGCTCCAGCACGGGATCGCGCGCGAGATACACAACGCCCATGCCCCCGCGCCCGACCTCACGGAGGATTTCGTATCTGGACGCGAGTTTTCGACCGATCACCGGTGACTAAACAGTCCCCATCTTTGGAGTTGCCCGCCGTCTCAAGGAAAGACTGCTTGGGATGATACCCGCCTCCGCGAATGCCGTCCGCAAGGACCCCGACCATAGCAGTCCCTAGCTCAGCGGCGCGGTCTGCAGGGCCACGATGCGTCTCGGCCCGGCAACCTCGGCGAGCAGTCGGCCGGCCACGAGGATCGGCGGAGAGAGGAAGCTCCCGCCGAAGCGCGTGCGGCCGAGGAGCTTCGAAGTTCTCGGGTCGAGGGCCGCGACCTCGTCCTCGAAGATGGGCGCCCAGATCCGGCCCGCCGTCAGGAGGGGTGGGCCGAACGGGCGCGACGAAAAGAGTGCCCGGCGCTGCATGTTTCCTCCGCCCAGGGAGAGTTCGTAGAAGACGCCTTCGAACGAGATGACTCCCACCCGTTTCCCATCCAGGTAGTCGAGCGGCCGATCCTTGACCCGCGCTCCCACCTTGAAACGCCACCTGAATTCACCCCCGGCCGAAATGGCTCGGACCAGCCTCGTTCCCGAGCCCAGCACCACCCGACCGTCCGCGAACAGGGCGGGCGCACCGAACTCACCCTCGGGCGAGGCCAGGCGGAACTTGACGGCGCCGTCCTCGCGGTTCCGTACCATGAGCGCGCCCTCTTCCAGGGAAGCCAGCAGATCTCCCGCGGCCTCGAGGTCGCGAACATCCTTCGCGACGACGTCGAACCGGACCTCTCCGGTGGTGACGACGAGGGCGGCCAGGCCCGATCCGCCCCCGAGGAAGACCCGGTTCCCGTCGAGCCGGACCGACTGGACGTCGATCACGCTCGTGGTGGTCTTCCATTGGGCGGTTCCATCCTGGGCATTGATCCCCCACACCACCCCGCTCCTCTCCACGAAGACGAGGAAACCCGGCCGGGCGGCCACGAACCCGGGCTTGAGGCCGGAGCGGGTCCAGAGTGTCGAGCCGGTCGCCGGGTCAATGGCCAGGATGGAACCCGTCGAAAGCGCTGCAAAGACTAGGGTTCCATCAGTGGATAGGGGAGCCGCCAGGGGAACATCGAGGGGCTTCTCCCATCGCGAGGTGGGCGGAAACGGCGAGCCGAGGGGGAGAACCCGGGTTTTGGCGCAGGCGGCGAAGAGGAACAAACCCGCAAGAACCGCCCGAAGGACGCTCTTCGATGGGGTTTTGAACTCGCCGATCAACGCCTGCGAAGTGTAGTCGAATCGGTCCTATACTCCCCGGACGTTTCTTCCCCTTCGGTTTCGGCTGAGGCTCCTGCTGAGGTTTTTGATGGCCCGAGATTCCGTTCTCATCGTCGATTTCGGCTCTCAATTCACGCACCTGATCGCCCGCCGTTTCCGGGAGTTGGGCGTGTATTCGGAGATCATCCCGCCGGGAACGCCGCTCAAGACCATCCTCGCCTACAAGCCGAAGGGTCTCGTTCTATCCGGCGGGCCCTCGAGCGTTTACGAGAAGGGCGCGCCCCAGATCTCCCGGGAGATCCTCGAGGGCGTCGATGTGCCCATCCTCGGGATCTGCTACGGCATGCAGTTGATGGCGAAGGTGCTCGGGGGCGAGGTCGTTCAGTCCGACTCGAAGGAATTCGGCCCCGCCGATCTCGAGGCCTCGCCCCAGTCGCGCCTGCTGCGCGGTCTGGCCGCGCGCACCCGGGTCTGGATGAGCCACGGCGACTCCATCCTGCGCCCGCCCCGCGGGTTCTCGATCTCCGGCTCCACCTCGAACACCGCGGTGGGCGTGATGGAGTATCCGAAGAAGGGCCTCTACGGGATCCAGTTCCATCCCGAGGTCAAGCACACCGCCCAGGGCATGCAGGTCCTCTCGAACTTCCTCGACCTGTGCGGCTGCTCGCGCGACTGGGACCCCGCCTCCTTCGTGGGAGAGACCATCGAGAAGATCCGCCACCAGGTGGGCAAGGAGCGCGTGATCTGCGCCCTGTCGGGCGGCGTTGACTCGGCGGTGACCGCGGTCCTCGTGCATCAGGCGGTCCGCTCCCAGCTCACCTGCGTGTTCGTCGACAACGGCCTGCTCCGCAAGGACGAAGCGATGCAGGTGAAGGAGCGCTTCGAGTCGAAGCTCGGCTTGCCCCTGGTGTGCGTCGACGCGTCGAAGCGATTCGAGAAGGCGCTCCGGGGCGTGACCGATCCCGAGAAGAAACGGAAGATCATCGGCAAGGAGTTCATCGACGTCTTCAAAGCTTCGGCCAAGAAGATCGGCAAGGTGAAATTCCTCGCTCAGGGCACCTTGTACCCCGACGTCATCGAGTCCCAGTCGGTGAAGGGCCCCTCCGCGGTGATCAAGAGCCACCACAACGTGGGCGGCCTTCCGAAGGCCCTCGGGTTCAAGCTGGTCGAGCCGCTCCGCGAGCTCTTCAAGGACGAGGTGCGCGCGGTGGGCCTGCGGCTCGGGCTCGAGGAGGAGTTCATCTTCCGCCAGCCCTTCCCCGGCCCCGGCCTCGCTATCCGCGTGATCGGCCCGGTGTCGAGACCGGCCCTCGACACCCTGCGGGAGGCGGACGCGGTGGTGGTGGACGAGATCCGCAAGGCGGGCCTGTACCGGAAGGTGTGGCAGTCGTTCGCGGTCCTGTTGCCCGTCAAGTCGGTGGGAGTCATGGGCGACGGGCGCACCTACGACAACACCATCGCGATCCGCGCGGTCGATTCGGCCGACGGCATGACCGCGGATTGGGCGCGCCTCCCCCACGATCTGCTGGCGAAGATGTCCTCGCGCCTCATCAACGAGGTCAAGGGCATCAACCGGGTGGTGTACGACATCTCGAGCAAGCCGCCCGCCACCATTGAATGGGAATGACCATGCCGCTCGAGGTTTTCTCGGCTGAAACCTCGACGCTCTCGCCGGATCGCTTCTCGCTGGACCGGATCGGGGAAGCCCTCCGGGGCCGAGCGCCCCGCATCATCGAAGGCACCGCGCACGCGGCCGCGGTCGCCCTGGTCCTGCGCCCGACCGGGCGCGGACTCGAGGCCCTCTTCATCAAGCGGGCCGACCACCCGAACGATCCGTGGTCCGGCCACGTCGGCCTGCCCGGGGGCCGCGCGGAGAGTCACGACCAGGGCCTCGTCCACACCGCGATCCGGGAGACCGAGGAGGAGATCGGCCTGAGCCTCGCCGAGGACCTTCATCTCCTCGGTCCTCTCGACGAGACCCGCGCCACCGCGCGCACGAAGTCGATCGACATGAAGATCGCGCCCTTCGTCTTCGCGGCCGAAGGGGCCCCCGACCTGCTGACCCTGTCCGATGAAGTGGCGGCCACCCACTGGATTCCGCTCGTCGAGCTCTTCGACTCGAGCCACGCCGCCTCGGTGACCATGCCCCACGCCGGCCAGATCCTGCGCTTTCCCGCCATCGAGGTCCGGGGCCTCACCATCTGGGGCCTGACCCTGCGCATGCTGCGGAACTTCGAGATCCTCACCGCGGCGCGATGACCGTCCCGCCCCGGCCCTGACTCGGCCGCGGATTAGACTCGCGCGCGCCCATGCCCCGAAGCCCACTTCCGACGGCGCGCCCGTTCGGCTTTCGCTCCGGGGCGGCCTTCACCGTCCTCTACGCGCTCCTCGCTGCCGCCCTCCTCTGGCCCTGGCCCCTGCACCTCGCCACCAGCGGCCTGCCCATTCCCGACTTCGTGGGCAATGTGTGGGTCCTCGAGCAGAACCTGCACAACTGGACCACTCCGGGCGCCGAAGTGGTGTCGAGCAACGCCTTCTGGCCGCATGAGAAGACGTTCGCGTACAACGAAGCCCTCTTCGCGCAGACCCTCGAGTACATCCCGGCGCGCGCGCTCGGCGCCGGCCCCCTGCTCGCCCACAACCTGACGCTCTTCGCCACCTTCCCCTTGTGCGGCCTGGGCGCGGCGCTCCTCGCATTCGAGCTCTTCGGCTCCCGCTGGGGCGCCTTTGTCGCGGGTCTCGCCTTCGCGTTCTCGTCCTATCGCTGGGACCAGTTCCCCCACCTCCAGTCGCTTTCCCTGCAGTGGCTGCCCCTCGTGCTGTGGTCGATGGTCCGGTACGAGAGGACGAAGGAGTTCAAGACCCTCGGCGCCCTCTTCACCTTCGCCCTTCTCCTCGCCACCAGCAGCGGCTACTCGGCGGTGCTGTGCGCGGTGGCGGGCGGAGCCGCGCTCACGTTCCTGCTGGTCCGGCCGGAGAGCCGGAGGAGCGTCCTCGGGTCGGCCGCGGCCCTCATCATGGCCGCGGCCGCGGTCTACCTCATCTTCACCCCGTATCGAGAGGCGCAGCAGGCGTTCGGCATGCAGCGGGGCGGCGAGGTCATCGACTGGAGCGCGCGCTTCAACAGCTTCTTCAAACCCTCGGGCTACGCGGTCTGGCCCCACCTCGTGTGGCTGCGGGACCAGGCCACGACCCAGAAGCCCTTGTTCGCCGGGACCATTCCGATCGCGCTCGCGCTTTTCGGCATGGTGACCCTGAGGAGGGAACGCGCGGTCCGCCTCATGCTCGCGGTGGGGGCGGCCTCGCTCCTGCTGGCCCTGGGACCGCGAGTATTCGTGTTCGATCTCTCCTTCCCCGGTCCCTTCGCGCTCCTCGCCGAACTTCCGGTGATCGGCATGCTCCGAACTCCCAGCCGGATCGCGGCCGGGACACTGCTCTCGATCGCCATCCTCGCCGCCGCCGGTCTGGCTGCGCTGCCGCCGAAGCAGCGGAGGGTCATGGCCCCCATCCTCTCCGCGTTGCTTCTCCTGGAGGTCTGGCCCAGGCGCCTTGGACCCGATCTCAGCCGTGAGATTCCGAAGGCGCCCCGCACCTCGACGTGGCTCAAGACCGCCCCCACCGGGCCCGTGCTCGAGTTGCCATGGACCGATCAGGACATGCCCGCGATGTACCTCTACTGGGCCATCGAACACTGGCAGCCCATGGTCAACGGCTGGGGCAGTTTCCAGCCGCCCGGGAGCCTTGGTCTCGGCTTCATCGGACATCGCTGGCCGACGCCTTATACCTCGCGAGTGTTCCGGCGGGTCGGCATCCGATACATCGTCGTGCATGCCCGGGAAATGACCGACGAACGCAAGGCCCGCCTCCGCCCCGCCGAACTGCCGGAGGGGGTGCGACTCGCCGCTGATTTCGGCGACGATCTGGTCTGGGAAATTTCACCCGAGGGAGCAGTTGAGGAGAGCGTGCCCGGCTGGCCGCCCGGGCTCTATGCGCGCGCCTCCTCGTGGCGAAGCGGGGCAGGAAGATGAAGGCCGGTCTTCTCCTGGCCGGGTGTGTGCTGACCCTCGCCGCGTGCGCGAACGAACCCCGTCTTCTGACGCGGTGGCGCGCGCTGGACGGCATCCCCGAGGGAGCCGCGGGAGGCCCCGGGCTCTTCGTCGACTCCGCACGCCCCGCCTCCATCGCGGTTGAAGACATCGATGCGGGCTCCGACGTCCGCCGGGCCCTAGTCGGCCGGGAAAGCCTCACCCTCCGCGTCACGGTTCAGGCCTTTCCCGGAGCGCAGTTCGAAGTGGCGCTCACTTCCAAGCCCCACTCGGCGGGGCTGCGCTGGCGCATTCGCGGCGGCCCCGCCAGCGACCCGTCCGCCCTGCGGGAGCTGGCCGCGGGCTCGGCGGAGAGGTCGGCACCCTGGATCGAGACCCGGGCGGCTCTCGATGCGACGCGCGGCCCCTACCAGATCGAGGTCACCGCGGAGTCGAAGGCCGGGCGGGTGGCCCTGGCCGAACCCACCGTGGTTGGACCCGCGGACACGGAGAAGCCGAACGTGATCGTGTACGTCGTCGATTGCCTGCGCGCGGATCGGGTGGGTGCCTACGGCTCCACCCGGGGACTCACGCCCGCGATCGACGCCCTGGCCCGGGAGAGCGTGGTGCTCGAGCAGGCCTGGTCGTGCGCGTCGTGGACCAAGCCTTCGGTCGCCTGCATGCTGACCGGCCAGCTGCCGCCCAAGCATGGCGGGCGCACCGCGACCGACCGCGTCTCCGACGACGCTCCCCGTCTCGCCGAGGCCTTCGCCAAGGCCGGATACCAGACCCGCGCGCTGGTGGCCAACCCGGTGCTCGACGCGAAGGCGTTTGGCTTCGGACTCGGATTCCGCTCCTATCGCAACCTCGCGAAGGAATACGTGGAGCGCGCGGTCAATGCGGTGCCCGCGGACGCCACGGAAATCACCAGGGACCTCGCGCAGTGGATCCCCGGGGTCAGGAATCGACCGTTCTTCCTCTATGCCCATTCGCTCGACCTCCACTACCCGTACGAGGCCCGCGCGATTCCGGGCCGGCCGGCTCCCTCGCCGGGAGCGTCCGAATCGGACCTGTACGACAGCGAGATCGCGTACAACGACCGTGAGCTCGGCAAGGTCCTGGACGGACTGCGCTCGGCCGGCCTCTTCGAAAACACCATCGTCGTGGTCACCGCGGATCACGGCGAGGAGTTCGGCGAACACGGAAAGAACCGGCATGGTCATACCCTGTATCAATCGCTCGTTCACGTCCCCCTGATCGTCCGCCTGCCCCGGGGAGAGCGCGGAGGAACCCGGGTCGCGAACCCCGTGAGCCTCGTCGACCTGAGCTCGACCCTGCTGGGCCTGGTGAATCTGCCGCCTCTCGATGGAACCGACGGGTTCAGTCTGGTCCCTCAACTGCGCGGGCAGGAGGGTGTCCGGCCGATGCCTCTGTTCGCCGAACAGATCTCCAGCGCGGGCGCCCTCTACGCGGCGCGCGACGAGCGGTTCAAGGCCATCGAGACCATCGCCCCCGAGACCTCCTCCCTGGCCTTCGATCTGTCCACGGACCCCGACGAGAAATCCCCGCTGCAGATGCTGCCCGCGCGAGCGGCGGCGCTCCAGCGCGAACTGATGACCTTCATGTCGCTGTCGCAGGAGGGCGTTCATCTGGTCGTGGACGCGAACCCGGACGACGCTCCCGTCCAGGTGCGGCTCAGCAGCCCGGATGGATTCTCCCGCGTCTACCTCATGGGGCGCCGCACGGGCGAGCCGCTCACCGTCTCGAAGGACGGGCGCACCGCCACCTACGATTTCAGACGATCGGGCTTCACGCATAGGCTGGTGGCCGTGCCGAACCACCCCGAAGCCCCCATGACCCTGGCCATCAGCATCGCCGGACGCCCCGCGGATCCTTCCATGATCCAGACCGGCGAAGGTGTCCGCCTCTCGGGACCCCGGTGGACGTTCCGCGCGAAGGACCTGATGAAGCCGAAGGCCCCGGCGACGAAGCACATCCGGATCTGGTACCAGCCCGGCGCGGCGCCCTCCCGGGGCGACACCCTGGATCCCAAACTCCGCGAGGACCTGCGGGCCCTCGGCTACATCAAGTGATGAAGGTCGCTCTCTCCATCGCGGGCTCCGACTCGGGCGGCGGCGCGGGAATCCAGGCGGACCTGCTGACCTTCGCCGCGCACGGCATCCATGGAACCACCGCCATCACCGCGGTGACCGCCCAGAACACGGTCGAGGTGCGCGCGTGGCAGGCGCTTCCCCCCGCCCTGGTGCGCGCGCAGATCGAGGCGGTGGCCGACGACATGGAGATACAGGCCCTGAAGACAGGCATGCTCGCGAACCGGCAGATCATCGAGGAGGTGGCCTCGGTGATCGCGGCGCGGGGGTTCGCGAATCTCGTGGTCGACCCGGTGATGGTCGCCAAGAGCGGCGACCGGCTCCTCGACGCGTCCGCGGAGAGCGCCTACCTCGAGCGTCTCTTCCCTCTGGCCGCCCTCATCACCCCGAACATCCCCGAGGCCGAGGTCCTGCTCGCGCGCCGGATCCGCTCCGTCGACGACATGAAGGACGCGGCCACCGCCCTCATGCGCCTCGGCTGCCGCGCGGTGCTGGTGAAGGGCGGCCATCTCGAAGGCGACCCCACGGATGTCCTGTGGGACGGCGCGACCCTGCACGAAATTCCGACCGCCCGCATCGACACGAAGAACACGCACGGAACCGGCTGCACGTACTCCGCGGCCATCACCGCGCGCCTGGCCTTCGGCCACGATGTCGAGACGTCGGTGCGGGGAGCGAAGCAGTACCTCAACGCCGCCATCCGCGAGAGCTACGCGCCGGGCCGGGGTCAGGGGCCGGTGCGTCACCTGAACAGCGGAGCGGTTTCCGCCCTGGGCCGCTCGACCGGACCGCAGCCGAGGCCCCGCACTTACTGATTCGGACCGGGAGCCCCTGGCGAAGTTTGCCGGGCCGGGCAGGTCGGAGATAGCCTGTCCCCACAATTGGCGGCCCGGCATCGTCCGGGGGCGCGTTTCCAGAGAAAAGGACCAGGGACCATGGCCGGCAGCAGTCTGCTCGCATTGATCGATGACATCGCCACGTTGCTGGACGACGTGGCCATCCTCACCAAGGTGGCGGCTCACAAGAGCGTCGCCGCCATGGACGACGTCGCGGTCCTGACCAAGATCGCGACCCAGAAGACCGCGGGGGTCCTGGGCGACGACCTGGCCCTGAACGCCCAGCAGGTCACGGGCGTCGCCGCCGATCGCGAACTCCCGGTGGTGTGGGCGGTGGCGAAGGGGTCCTTCGTCAACAAGGCAATCCTGGTGCCGGCGGCCCTGCTCATCAGCGCCCTCGCCCCCTGGGCGGTCACCCCGCTGCTCATGATCGGCGGCGCGTTCCTGTGCTTCGAGGGCTTCGAGAAGCTGGCGCACAAGTTCCTGCACAGCAAGCACGACGAGGAAGCGAGCCACGCCGACCTCGCCGCCGCCCTGGTCGACACCAAGCTCGACCTCGTGGCATTCGAGAAGGAGAAGATCAAGGGCGCGATCCGCACCGACTTCGTCCTCTCCGCCGAGATCATCGCCATCACCCTGGGCACGGTCGCGACCCAGCCCTTCATGACCCAGCTCTCCGTGCTCTCCCTGATCGCCCTGGTGATGACGGTGGGCGTCTACGGCTTCGTGGGCGCGATCGTGAAACTCGACGACCTCGGCATCCACCTCGGCCGCAAGGAAGGGACGGGCGCGGGTCCGCGGCTGATGAGAGGCACGGGGTCCGCGATCCTCAAGGCCGCTCCCTTCCTGATGCGCTTCCTCTCCGTGGCAGGCACGGCGGCCATGTTCCTGGTGGGCGGAGGCATCCTCGTTCACGGCATCCCGCCCATTCACCACCTCGTCGAGGAGCTTGGCCACGGAGGCGGCGTCGTGGCCACTCTCGGCCCCATGCTGGCGAACGCTTTCGTGGGGATCGTGGCCGGGGCCCTCGTGCTCGGGGTGGTAACCCTCTTGAGCCGGCTGAAGGGCGGAGCGAAAACGGCGCACTAGCAGGGTGCTGAAGAATCCAGCACCCTGCGTATCCCGGCGAACCCCCTGAAGGGGGCAAGCGCCGCGATCCACCAACCGCTATCTGCCGGCAATCCTCAGGTTGTCCAGCACCCTGCTAGCAGGGCTGTCGATCCGCGAAACGTAGAATCGCCTTCATGGACACGAAGGCGCTTCTCACCCGGCTCGGCATCGAACCCCAGAACTCCGGCGGCAAGGGGGTCTCCTGGATCCCCGCGCCGACCGGCGAAGAGATCGTTTCGACGAATCCTTCGACCGGAGAGGTGCTGGCCCGGGTGCGCGGGGTCAGCGATGCCGAGTACGACCGGATCGTGGCCGAGGCCGCGGAGGTCTTCAAGCGCTGGCGCGCGGTGCCCGCGCCGAAGCGGGGCGAGATCGTCCGCCAGATCGGCGACGCTCTGCGCGCCCACAAGGACGACCTCGGCGCCCTGGTCACCCTCGAGATGGGCAAGATCTACGCCGAGGGCAAGGGCGAAGTGCAGGAGATGATCGACATCGCCGACTTCGCGACCGGACTCTCGCGCCAGCTCTACGGTCTGTCCATGCACTCGGAGCGGCCGGGCCATCGCATGTACGAGCAGTGGCATCCGCTCGGCCCCATCGGCGTGATCAGCGCCTTCAACTTCCCGGTCGCGGTGTGGTCGTGGAACGCGCTGGTGGCCGCCGCGTGCGGCGACACCGTGGTGTGGAAGCCGTCGGAACTGGCGCCCCTCACCGCCATCGCCACCCAGAAGATCGCCGACACCGTTCTCGAGCGACACGGCTTCGCGGGTGTGTTCGCCCTCGTGATCGGCGGGCCTTCGATCGGCGCGCGGCTCACCGCGGATGCGCGTCTGCCCCTGGTGAGCTTCACCGGCTCCACCGCGGTCGGGCGCAAGGTGGGCGAAGGAGTGGCGAAGCGTCTGGGCCGGAGCCTCCTCGAACTCGGCGGCAACAACGGCATCATCGTGATGAAGGATGCGGACCTCGGTCTCGCCCTGCGCGGTGTCGTCTTCGGCGCGGCCGGAACCGCGGGCCAGCGCTGCACCACCACACGCCGCCTGTTCCTCCAGAAGGAAATCGCGGCCACCTTCACCGCTTCGCTCGTGAAAGCCTACGGCCAGATCAAGGTCGGCGATCCCATGGATCCGCAGACCCTCATGGGCCCGCTCATCAACGAGCGCGCGGTGGCCGCGTTCAAGCGCGGGGTCGAGAACGCGGTGGCCGAGGGCGGCGAGATCCTCTTCGGCGGCAAGGTCATCAAGGGCCAGTTCGTCGAGCCCACGATCATCAAGGCCCGCGCCGACATGAAGATCGTCTGCGAGGAGACGTTCGCGCCGATCCTCTACGTCATCGAGTTCGACGAGTTCGAGACCGCGATGAAGGCGCACAACGATGTGCCCCAGGGCCTGTCCTCGGCGGTCTTCACCACCAATCTGCTGACCGCGGAGACCTTCCTCTCCGCCGCGGGGAGCGATTGCGGCATCGCGAACGTGAACATCGGAACCTCCGGCGCGGAAATCGGCGGAGCGTTCGGCGGAGAGAAGGACACGGGTGGCGGCCGCGAATCCGGATCGGACGCCTGGAAGGCCTACATGCGGCGGCAGACCAACACCATCAACTACTCCAAGGACCTCCCCCTCGCCCAGGGAATAGTGTTCGGAAGCTAGCTAGCCGGGCCTCTTGATCCGGCACAGGGCCCGGCGTTTCCCGGCGAAAGCCGGGACCCATGCGTCGAAAAACTAGTCCAGCGCCTTCGCGACCAGCTCTTCCTGTTCGCGGGTGTGGACCTTGTGGGAGCCGGGCGCGGGTGAGGCGCTCGCGGCCCGGCCCACGTACGACGGCCCGCGGTGCTGGAACCCGGGCAGGTCGCCGTCGAGGAAACGCTCGCGGACGAAGCGCCATGCGCCCATGTTCTGCGGCTCTTCCTGGGCCCAGACGATCTCGGCGGTGATGGGGAAGGTCCGCAGCACCTCGGCGAGTTCGACGGCCGGGAACGGGTAGTAGCGCTCCAGCCGAACAATGGCGACGTCGCGCACGCCCTTCGCCTCGCGCTCCTTCATGAGGTCGTAGCTGAGCTTGCCCGAGGTGATGACCACGCGCCGGACCATGGCGGGATCGACGCTCGGATCGCCGATCACGGGCATGAAGACTCCGCCCGACAGATCGCCAAGGGGCGAGACGCAGTGCGGAGCGCGCAGCAGCGACTTCGGGGTGAAGACCACCAGGGGCTTTCGAGCCGCGGACCTCCCTTGAGCGCGCAGGAGGTGGAAGAACGACGCCGGGGTCGAGGGATACGCGACCCTGAGGTTGTCCTCGGCGCACAGATTCAGGAACCGCTCGATGCGCGCGGAGGAGTGCTCGGGCCCCTGTCCCTCATGCCCGTGGGGCAGGAGCAGGGTGAGGCCAACCGGCTGGTTCCACTTCTGCTCGGTGGCGGCGAGGAACTGGTCGATGATCACTTGCGCGCCGTTCATGAAGTCGCCGAACTGCGCCTCCCAGAGAACGAGGGCCGTCGAGTGCACCGCGGAATAGCCGAACTCGAAGCCCATGACCGCGCACTCGGAGAGCAGCGAGTCGTAGACATCGAAACGCGCGCCGCCCGAGACGACCTGCTGGAGCGGCACGAACTCCTTCCCGTCGCGGTGGTCGTAGAGGATCGCGTGGCGCTGGGAGAAGGTGCCGCGTCCCACGTCCTGGCCGGTGAGTCGGACCGACACGCCCTCGAGCAGCAGCGTCCCGAAAGCGAGGGCTTCCGCGGTGGCCCAGTCGACATCTCCCTTGCCGCGCCCCTCGAGGAGGTCGGCGCGCTTCTTTAGAAAAGGGAGGAGTTTGGGATGAGGCTCGAAGCCGGCGGGGATCTGGGTCAGGCCCTGCAGGGTCGCGCGGATCCGGCCGGACAAGGCCGAAGCATCCACCTCCGGCGGTTCGGCCAGGGGCGCCCTCGCGTCCGGCGCAGCGCCGCCCTCGGTCTGCTGCATGATCGCGCGCTTGGTGGCCCAGATGTTCTCGAGATCCTCGCGGGACATCGCCCCCGAGGCCACCAGCTTCTCGCCATAGATCGAGGCCACCGAAGGATGGTTCTTGATCCGCGCGTACATGGTGGGCTGGGTGTAGGAGGGCTCGTCTCCCTCGTTGTGCCCCCACCTCCGGTAGCCCACGAGGTCGATGACCACGTCGTGCTTGAAGGTGCGCTGGAACTCGAAAGCCATCCGGGCCACGTGAATCACGCCTGCCGGATCGTCCGCGTTCACATGGAACACCGGGGCCGCGACCATCTTGGCCACGTCGGTGCAGTAGGTCGATGAGCGCGCGTCTTCGGGAAGGGTGGTGAAGCCGATCTGGTTGTTGGTGACGATGTGGATGGCGCCGCCGGTCCGGAAGCCGGAGAGCCCGGAAAGGTTCAGGGTCTCGGCCACCACACCCTGGCCCGCGAACGCGGCGTCGCCGTGGAGCAGAATGGGGAGCGCCGAGACGTGGACTCGATCGCCTCGCAGATCCTGCTTGGCCCGGACCATGCCCACAACCACCGGGTTCACGAATTCGAGGTGCGATGGATTGGGCGCCAGTTCGATGGCAATGGACTTCCCATCGGGTGCTATGTGCGTGCCGTGGGCGCCCAGGTGGTACTTCACATCGCCCGATCCCTGAGTTTCGTCGGGGTCGGTGGAGCCTTCGAACTCCTTGAAGATCTGGGCCAGCGGCTTTTCCAGCACGTTCGCCAGAATGTTGAGACGCCCGCGATGGGCCATGCCCAGCACCGCGTCCTCGACCCCCGCCTTCGCGGCCAGGGAAAGCAGCTCGTCGAGCAGGGGGATGGTCGCCTCGAGGCCCTCCAGGGAAAAACGCTTGTGGCCGACGTACTTCGCGTGGAGATGACGCTCGAAGGCCTCGGCCTCCGCGAGCTTCTCCATCACGCGCTTCTTCTCGACCGGCGTGAGCTCGGTCTTGTTGCGCGACGTCTCCTGGCGGTTCTGCAGCCACTCCTTCTGCCCCGGCGCGGCGATGAACATGTACTCCGACGTGACCGTGTTGCAGTAGGTCTCGCGCATCACGTCGATGATTTCCCGGAGCGTCGCCTTCTCCTTGCCAAGGGCGCCGTTGGTGAAGAACTCGCGGTCGAGGTCCCACAGGGTGAGGCCGTAGCCGCCAGGGTCGAGATCCTGCACTCCGGGGCGCTTTGCCCCGAGGGGATCGAACTGGGCGAGGAGGTGGCCGCGCACCCGGAACGCGTGGATGAGCTGGAGCACGCGCGCCTGCTTTTCGACCTCTTCCCGGTTCGATGCTCCCCCGCCGCCCATGAACGCGGGGGCGAGCGCGTCCACTTCGGTCCGCACCGGCGGGTAGGGAACGGAGAGATCCTCGAAGAGGCGCTCGTAGAACCGGTCGTCGCCGCGCAGCAGCGCCTCGATGCGAGCGAGGAAGAGGCCGGACTCGGCGCCCTGGATCACGCGATGATCGTAGGTCGAGGTCACGGTCATGACCTTGCTGATGCCCAGCATCGACAGGGTCTTGGGCGACATCGACCGGAACTCGGGCGGAAAGTCGAGGCTGCCGGTGGCGAGGATCAGGCCCTGGCCGGGCATGAGCCGCGGGGTCGAGGCGGTGGTGCCCACGGTGCCGGGATTGGTGAGCGAGACCGTGGTGCCCATGAAATCGTCGGGCATGAGCGCGCTGCGTCTCGAGCGCGCCACGAGATCGTCGAACTTCTCCAGGAACTGCGGAAAGGAAAGCTGGTTGGCCCCGCGGATGTTCGGGACGAGGAGGGTGCGGGTGCCGTCCTTCTTCTGCACGTCCACCGCGACTCCGAGCCGGACATCGCCGCGATGGATGCGGTGCGGCTTGCCGTCGAGTTCCGCGTAGGCGTCGTTGAGGCGCGGGAAGGTGTCGAGGGCCTTGATCATCGCCCACGCGATGATGTGAGTGAAGCTGACCTTGGAGGCGGAGGTGGCGGCGCGATGCCGGTTCACCAGGGAGCGGTTCTCCTCGAGCGCGCGCACGGGAATCTCGCGGGCGGAGGTGGCGGTCGGAACGGAGAGCGACGCCTCCATGTTTTCGACGAACCTCACCATCCCGCCGCGCACGGGCTCCACGACGTCGCCGGGAAGGATGAGGGGAGCGAGGGCGCGCGAACGCGGGGCCAGCGCGGAAGGGGAGGCGGCGGCCGCGACCACGGCGGCGGGCTCCGCGGCTCTCGGGCGTTCGACCACGAGCGTCTCGGCGGTGTGGACGCTCTCCACCGGCGCGGGCTCCGGCTCCACCACCGCGGGCTCCACGACCATGGGCTCGATCAACGCCGGCGCGGGTCCCGCGGGCTCCACCTCCCACGTCAGGGGACCCTGGGTCACCTCCGCCACGGTCACCGGCTGGCGCAGGAAGGCCGCCGTCTCCGTGTTCCCTTCCGGCTCCGGCAGGCTCAGGACATAGGCGAAGTAATCCTGCCATTCCTGGCCGACGCTCGCCGCTTCCACCCGGTACTTGTCGAGTTCCTGGAGCGCGAACTCCGTGTTCGCGCCGAAATCGGCCACGATCCGCTCGGCGATGTGACGGGGAAGGTTCTCATGATTCATGGGGAAGGTTGGAGGATAACTCGCGGCCCTCGCCCATGGCCTGTAAAGTGTCGGCCCCATGTTGATTGAGTGTGTCCCCAATTTCTCCGAAGGCGCGCGTCCCGACATCGTGGAAGCGATCGTGGCGAAGGTGCGAGCCGAGAGTTCCGCCCGGGTCCTGGACCTGCAGTCGGACGCGTCGCACAACCGGTCTGTCCTGACCCTCGCCGGCGACCCGGATTCCCTGTTCAAGGCGGTCCTCGCCCTGGTGGGAGCCTGCCTCACCGTGATCGACCTCCGGACGCACCGCGGCGAGCATCCCCGCATGGGCGCCGTGGACGTGATCCCCTTCATTCCTCTCGAAGGCGCCACCATCAAGGACTGCGTGGCTCTCGCGCACCGGGTAGGCGAAGCCATCGCGAAGGCTCACCACGTCCCGGTGTTTCTGTATGAAGACGCGGCGTCAGCGCCGCACCGAAAAGGCCTCGAGGACATCCGTCGCGGGCAGTTCGAAGGTCTCGCGGCCAAACTCAAGGATCCGCAGTGGCAGCCGGACTTCGGGCCGAGTGAACCTCACCCTTCCTTCGGCGCGGTGGTGGTCGGCGCCCGCATGCCCCTCATCGCCTTCAACGTGAACCTCAACACCGACGATGTCGAAGTGGCGAAGAAGATCGCGAAGGGAATCCGCCACAGCACCGGCGGCTATCGCTTCGTGAAGGCCATGGGCCTTGTCGTCGACATCAACGGCCGGAAGGTCGCCC
>DAORUA010000021.1:0-20063 GCA_035432945.1 Vicinamibacteria bacterium
GCAATCGCGAACGGGCGGCCGCCGAACTCGGGATCTCCCCGGCGACGCTCTTCAGACGTCTCGAACGCCTGGGCCTCAAGGGCGCGGGTGCTGCGTAACTCGCTCGATCTCTGCCTGCTACTGACCGGCGGCATGCTCGACGAGCTCGACGCCCGCCACAGAGGAATCCCCGGCGATGAGTGGACCCAAAAGCCCAGGCTACATTCGCGGCCTCTCCCTCGAACGTCGTGGAGGACGTGAACGGACCTGTCGCGGCCACCGGGTTACCGGTCCTGGTGCTCGGAGGGACTCCCGGCCGTCGCGAGGGTCTTCGGGAGAGTGACCGTCGCCGCGAGCGGCGGCGCTCCGGAGACCGAGCCGGCGGGATCGTGGACGAGCTGGCGCATCGCGTCGGGCAACGGGCCCGCTACGGCCGCCCGTAGGCGCGTCCGGGCCGCCTCCGAGGGGAGCAAGGGCAACGGAAGCGATACACTGCCCATCGTCTTAAGGTGCCTCCAATTGCAGTTGTCACGCCGCGGAGCGCTTACCGGCCGCCATTGTACGCACCGGCAGAAGCGCGGCAGAGTCACATTTCCCAACCACGCCGACCACACGAGCTTTGCGCCGTCCGATGAAAGTCCACGCAACTGTTTCCCCCAAGGCCGTACTTATCTATCGCGACAAATGGGGCGTGCTTTGGTTCTACACACTTGCTTGCGTAGCGTGCCTGGCGATTGCCGTTGGCGCGCAAATAATTGCGCGCGTCGAAACGCGTTCGCCGATGTGGTTTCCGTATTTGTTCAGCGGGCTGTTCGGAATCGTTGGGGTGGTCATCGCGTTTAAGCTGCCAGGACAATTTCGCCGACTCATGAACGACGTGGGCGCGCCTCTGCTCGCGGCCACCGCCGAGAAATTGCAGATATGGCCGGCGATCGGCGCCGACGTTCGCGAACTGCCCTGGGCTTCAATCGCCGAGATCGTCCTGGCGGCCAGGCTCAAGTCGATCGAACCCGGTGAGCAGGAGGCTTCGCGTCGAACGATCATTATTTTCTTGCGCGAGCATGCGCCAGAACCGGCCGGGTTCGCGGCATTGCATTCCGGCGTGTATCGCTCCGGCGCGGCGCGCCGCTACATGGAAGCTCCCTACCCGCGCGATCAGGCGACGATCGTCGAGCAAGCGCTGCGACGACTGGCGCCCGATACGGTGCGCATCCGCAGAATCGACGTTGCGATCTTCGACTTCAAAATGCGAACGGATACGTTTGCGTGAATCCACCTTGGTGATCGCCTACAGCGTCGGCCAGAGGCTGCGGGAGATCGGCATACGCCTCGCACTGACCTTTGTGGGGATCCTGGTGGGCTTTGCGCTCTCCGTGGCCCTCGCGCGTTTTCTCTCTTCCAGCGTTTCGGTTTGAGTGCTTACGATCCGACGACCTTCGCCTTTGTGGCTTTGCTCATCGTGGCCGTGGGGCTCATGGCGAGCCTGATCCCGGCCTGGCGCGCCACGCGCGCCGATCCGATGGTGACGCTTCGGGCCGAGTGAAAGGGTTCGGCCCGCCCTGAAGGCGCGTAGAGTTCAACCACTGGGGAGCGAAGCTGTCAAGCCAACACCCCGGCCAGGCAGGGCTCTCAGTCCTGTGGTCGCCGAGATTGAATACTGGACTCGAAAGGACGTGCCCATGCTCAAGCCATCGGTTCTCGGTCTTCTGAACAAGACGCCTCGATTCGGGATCACCAGGACCGGCGACTGCTTCCGTGTAAGAGTTGTGTAACACCCCCACGAGTGTGCGTCTCACTCCGAGAGTGACGTGCTACCGTCGCGGCCGTGCGAAAGGAGTGCCCGTGACTGCTCGACCGGAGATCATCCAGGGTGGCATGGGGGTAGCGGTGTCGAGTTTCAAGCTGGCGCGCAGCGTTGCCCGGCAGGGGCAGCTCGGCGTCGTCTCCGGAACGGCGCTCGACCTTGTGCTCGCACGTCGCTTGCAGCGAGGCGACCCTGATGGGCACGCCCGGCGGGCGCTGAGTCACTTTCCCGACCAGAACCTGGCCGAGCGTGTGCTGGAGGCCTATTTCGTTCGTGGGGGCGAGTTCGGCGAAGCGCCGTTCCTGGAGACTCCGATGTTCACCGCGGCGCCGACCCGGAAGCGCCAGGAACTGGCCGTGGCCGGCGGCTTCGTCGAGGTCTTCCTGGCCAAGGAAGGCCACGCCGGGCTGGTCGGCATCAACTTCCTGGAGAAGATCCAGTTGCCCACGCCGGCCACCCTCTATGGCGCGCTGCTCGCGCGGGTGGACTACGTGCTCGTGGGCGCCGGCATCCCGCGGGATATCCCCGGGCTGCTCGACCGCCTCTGCCGGCACGAGGCCACGACTCTGCCGTTGCACGTCACCGGAGCTGAGCCCGAAGACCGCTTCGAGTTGTGCTTCGACCCAGCGCAGGTGCTGCCGAATCCCGGGCCGGAACTCCCCCGGCCGCTCTTCCTGGCCATCATCGCCTCCGCCACGCTGGCCCTCAGCCTGGCCAAGCGCGCTTCGGGAGTCGATGGATTCATCGTGGAAGGTCCGACCGCCGGCGGACACAACGCGCCACCGCGCGGTCCCCTCGCCCTGGAGCAGGGCCAGCCCGTCTACGGGCCAAGAGACGCCGTGGACCTGAGCAAGCTGCGTGCCCTGGGACTGCCTTTCTGGCTGGCCGGTTCATACGCGTCGCCCGAAGGACTGCGCAGGGCGCGAGCCGAGGGTGCTTCCGGAGTGCAGGTTGGAACAGCGTACGCCCTGTCGTCGGATTCGGGCCTGGACAACGCGTTGAGGGAGCGAGTGCTCGAGAGCGTGGAGCGTGGGACGGCGCGCGTGTTCACCGACCCCTACGCGTCACCGACCGGCTTTCCATTCAAGGTGGTTGAGCTCGCGGGGACTCTCTCGGAGGCCGCCATCTACCAAGCGCGCCCACGGCGCTGCGACCTGGGTTATCTGCGGGAGTTGTACCGGCGGGGCGACGGCAGCCTGGGCTATCGCTGTCCCGGCGAACCCGTGGACGACTACGTGCGCAAGGGCGGGCGGGCCGAAGACACGGTGGGCCGCAAGTGCATCTGCAACGGCCTGATCGCCACGGTCGGGCTGGGGCAGCGCCGTGACGGGGCCGCCGAAGCGCCCATCGTCACGGCCGGGGACGACCTGACGAGCCTGGGGCGCCTGCTCCACGAAGGGCGGCGCGGCTACTCGGCCGCCGAAGTCACCGACTACCTGCTGGCGCGCGCAGGGAACACGGAGCGCGAATCCCCTTCGGCCCGCCCCTCCTCAACATGACTGGCGCTCCGGGGTCGCGAATTGCATCCCAAGGACGGGTTGCGCCCGCGACGGTCAGCGATCTGGAACCGGTGGCCACCTCTTTCGCATCCGTGTCCGGGAGCGATGCTGCATCGCAGGCGCCGACGCGCGCCGAGAGCGCCGTCGCCCTCTGGCTCCTCGCCTGCTGCCTGCTGGTCCTGGCGATCATCGTGGTCGGCGGCGTCACGCGCCTGACCCACTCGGGACTGTCGATCACCGAGTGGCAGCCGATCGTCGGGACACTCCCGCCCCTCACCGATCACGACTGGCAGGTGGCGTTCGACAAGTACCGCGCGACGCCCGAGTATCAGCAGGTCAACCAGGGCATGTCGCTCGAGGCCTTCAAGGGCATCTTCTGGTGGGAGTACTTCCACCGCCTGCTCGGGCGGCTGGTCGGGGTCGCGTTCCTCGTGCCCTTCGCCTGGTTCGCGGCGAAGGGCATGGTGCCGGCAGGCTGCCGCTTTCAGCTCGCGGGCATCTTCGCGCTCGGCGGACTGCAGGGCGGGATGGGTTGGTACATGGTGAAGAGCGGCCTCGTGGACGACGCGCGCGTGTCGCCGTTCCGCCTCACCGCGCACCTCGGGCTCGCGTTCCTGATCCTCGGCTCGATGCTGTGGGTCGCGCTCTCGCTCCTGCATTCGCGGCGCGAGGCGGCGGCGACCCGCGGGGCGCGCTCCGCACGGCGCTGGTCGTTCGGGATCGTCGCGCTTGCGCTGCTGATGGTGCTCACCGGCGGCTTCGTCGCGGGGATCCGCGCCGGCCTCGCATACAACACATTTCCGCTGATGAACGGCGCGTGGATCCCCGCCGAGATCCTGATGCGCGAGCCGGCGTGGACCAACTTCTTCTGGAACATGGCGACCGTGCAGTTCGACCATCGGGTCGGCGCGTGGCTGTTGTTCCTCCTCGTGCCGGTGCTGTGGTGGAAGCTGCGCACCGGGGACGGCGTGCCGGCGCGCGCGAAGAACGGCGGCCACGCGCTCCTCGCGGCGCTCGCGGTCCAGCTCGCGCTGGGTATCGCCACGCTGCTGCTGTTCGTGCCCCTGTCGCTCGCGGCGCTGCACCAGGCCGGCGCGGCGTTGGTGTTCGCGGCCGCGGTGTACGTGGCCCACGCGATGCGCTGACCCGCGCGGCGGAGAACAGGTTGCCGGCCATGACTCCGGAAAGAACTGGTGACATTGGGTGGCGGAGGGCTTGCGCAGCCGGCGCATCGCCGCCAGCGGCAACTCTCACGTGAATCGCCTCGGATATGCCTGTTTCGGACTCTCAGTCCTGAGGCCTGCCCCGACCCCGCCCTCTCAACCGTGAGAGTTGCGATCGGAGGCGCAAGTTCGCAAATCCCGGCCCCCGCGAGATTTCCTTTCGATGGCACGCTGTGGCACGGCCTCTGCAGTGACAGCGATCAGCAGGAGACTCCCGATTGCGTCCACTTACTCTTTCGGCCCTCGTCGTCGCCGCTCTCACGCATCCCGCGGCGGCTCGCGCGCAGTCCGCCGCGGCGCCTTCACCCGTAGCGGCCTCATCTCCGGCCCCGGTCGACCCTACGGTCGAACTGTTCGCGCGCAAGTGCGGGTCCTGCCACACCGTCGGCAGCGGCAAGCGGGTGGGACCCGATCTCCAGGGAGCCCTCGATCGCCGCGACCGCGCCTGGGTGGAGCGCTTCATCAAGGCGCCCTCGACGATGCTCGACAGCGACCCGACGGCGCGCCAGCTCGTGACCGAGTTCGCCGGTGTCCGGATGCCCGACCTGGGTCTCTCGGACAGCGAGGTCTCGAGTCTCACCAGTCTCATAGAACGCTGTTCGAAGGAGCCGTGCGACCTCGCCGGCAGGTTCACTCCGGTCGCCACCGCGACGGCCGCCGACATCGCGCGCGGTCGCGATCTGTTCCTGGGCCAGGAGGCATTGAAGGCGGGAGCCGCGCAATGCCTCTCGTGTCACACCGTGCTCGGCGCGGGCGGCGGGATCGCCGGCGGTCTGCTGGCGAAGGACCTGACCAACGTCTTTGGCCGGCTTGGCGACCAGGGCCTCGACGCCGCGCTCAAGAGCCCGCCCTTCCCCGTCATGGCCAGGATCTTCGTGGACCATCCGCTTGAGCCCGACGAGGTGTTCGCCCTCCGCGCCTTCCTCTATGACGCCAACCGCAAGGAGCCCGCGGCCGAGGACGCCCTGAGCCTGCTCCTCGTCTCGCTGCTGGGAACCGTCGTCGTGTTGATCGCGCTGAACGTGGCGTGGGCCCGGCGCCTGCGCGGAGTGCGCCTGCCGCTTGTGCGCAGAAAGGTGAACCTCCCATGAGGTGGATCAAGGATCTGGTCAGCCCGCAGACGCGCGCCTGGGAGGAGTTCTACCGGAACCGCTGGCAGCACGACAAGATCGTGCGCTCGACCCACGGCGTGAACTGCACGGGCGGCTGCTCCTGGAACATCTACGTCAAGGAAGGGATCGTCACCTGGGAGATGCAGGCCCTCGACTATCCGCTGATCGACCGCGACCTTCCGCCCTACGAGCCTCGCGGCTGTCAGCGCGGGATCTCCTACTCCTGGTATCTCTACAGCCCGATCCGAGTGAAGTATCCCTACATGCGGGGAGCGCTTCTCGATCTGTGGCGGGAGGCCCGCGCCAGCCACGAGGATCCGGTCATGGCCTGGGAATCGCTGCAGAGCGACCCCGAGAAGAGGGCGCGTTACCAGCGGGCCCGGGGCAAGGGTGGTTTTCGCCGGGTCAAGCTGGACGAAGCCATGGAGCTGATCGCGGCGGCCAACGTGTACACGGTGAAGAAGCACGGACCGGACCGGATCAACGGCTTCTCCCCGATTCCCGCCATGTCTCAACTGAGCTACGCGGCGGGAGCCCGGTTCCTGCAACTCGCGGGCGGAGTGAACCTGTCCTTCTACGACTGGTACTCCGACCTCCCGCCCGCCTCCCCCGAGGTCTGGGGCGAACAGACGGATGTGGCCGAGTCGGCCGACTGGTACCACGCGAAGATGATCGCGGTGATCGGGTCGAATCCGAACATGACGCGGACGCCCGATTGTCACTACATCTCGGAGTCGCGTCACAACGGCACGAAGCTGGTGGTGATGGCGCCCGACTTCTCGCAGGTGAGCAAGTACGCGGACCAGTGGATCCCCGTCCACGCCGGCCAGGACGGCGCCTTCTGGATGTCGGTCAGCCATGTGATCCTGAAGGAGTTCTACGCCGATCGGTCGACGCCGAGCTTCGAGAGCTACCTCAAACAGTTCACCGACTCGCCCATGCTGGTGGAACTGGAACCCTCGGGACGGGGACACCGCGCGGGCCGGCTGCTGCGGGCGGGCGACCTCGACCGCTACCGTGATGAGGAGAACGGCGACTGGAAGTACCTGGTGCTCGACGCCTTGAGCGGCGAACCGCGAATGCCCGGGGGCGCCGTCGGTCACCGCTGGGGAGCCCCGGGAAAGTGGAACCTCAAGCTGGAGGACGCGAGGACCGGGGAGCCGATCGACCCGCTGCTGAGCCTGCTCGGGCGCCATCAGGAGGCCGCGCTCGTCGAGTTCGAGCAGTACGAGGCGGACACCATGGCCCTGCGCGGAGTGCCGGCGGTGCGGGTCACGACGACCGACGGCAAGCCGCGCCTGGTCACCACGGTCTTCGACCTGCTGATGGCGCGCTACGGAGTTCCCCGCGGTCTGCCCGGCGAGTACCCCGCGGACTACGACGACCCCGACCTCACCTACACCCCGGCCTGGCAGGAGAGGTTGACCGGCATCGATCGGAAGACCGCCATCGCCTTCGCGCGCGAGTGGGCCAAGACCGCGGAGAAGACGGGCGGCAAGTGCTGCATCATCATCGGGGCCGGCATCAACCACTGGTACCACAACAACCTGATGTACCGATCCGCGATGGCGGCGCTGATGCTCACCGGTTCGGTGGGCAAGAACGGCGGCGGCCTCAACCACTACGTCGGCCAGGAGAAACTGGCCCCCGTGGCGCCCTGGTCGGCCATCACCTTCGCCAGGGACTGGGGCATGACGCCCCGCCTTCAGAACGCGCCTTCCTGGCACTACGTCCACTCGGACCAGTGGCGCTACGAGGCCGAGTTCACCGAGTACCACCCGGTCCCGAGCGATACGTCCATCGCCAAGGGCCACACCATGGATCTGCAGGTGCAGGCCGTGCGCAACGGCTGGCTGCCCTTCTTCCCCCAGTTCGATCGTTCCTCCATCGAGGTGGTGAAGGAGGCACGGGCCGCGGGGGCCAAGACCGAGGCCGAAGTGGTGGCCCACGTGGTCCAGCAGCTGAAGAGCGGCGCCTTGAAGTTCGCCGTCCAGGACCCGGATGCTCCCGAGAACTGGCCGCGAGTCTGGTTCATCTGGCGCGGCAATGCCTTGATGTCCTCGGCGAAAGGTCACGAGTACTTTCTCAAGCACTACCTCGGCACCCACAACAACATGATCGCCAGGGAGAAAGCGGAGGGCAAGGTCAAGGAGGTGGTCTGGCGGGACGCGCCCGAAGGCAAGCTCGACCTGGTGGTGGACCTCAACTTCCGCATGGACACATCGGCGCTGTACTCCGACGTCGTGCTGCCGGCCGCGACCTGGTACGAGAAGGCGGACCTCAACTCCACCGACCTGCACTCCTTCATCCATCCCCTGTCGGAGGCGGTGCCCCCGGCCTGGGAGTCGCAGTCGGACTGGAACCTCTTCAAGGGCATCACCCTGAAGACGGCCGAGCTTTCGATCCGGCACCTGCCCGAACCGGTCGAGGACCTGGTGATGTCGCCTCTCACCCATGACTCGCCCGCGGAGATCGCCCAGCTCGACATCCTGGACTGGACCAAGGGCGAGTGCGAGGCGATCCCGGGCAAGACCATGCCCGGTTTCAAGATAGTCACCCGCGATTACAAGAAGCTGCATCAGAAGTTCATCGCCCTGGGTCCGGGCATCCGATCGGGCATCGGTGCTCATGGCGTGCAGCTCGACGTGACCGCAGAGTACGAAGAGCTGATCGCGACCCGACCGACCGTGGAGGTCTCAGGGGAGGTGTATCCCTCGCTGCGCGAGGCGCACGAGGCCGCCGACGCCATCCTGCACCTCGCCCCCGAGACCAACGGCGAGATCGCGTACAAGGGTTACCAGTACCTGGAAAAGAAGACAGGCCTGGTGCTCACCGACCTGGCCGAGGGATCACGCGCTCAGCGGGTGACCTACAAGGATCTTCAGGCCCAGCCGCGCCGGCTGCTGAACAGCCCCTGCTGGTCCGGTCTTATGACTAACGGGCGCTCCTACTCGTCGTTCACCACCCAGGTCGACCGCCTGTTGCCGTGGCGCACCCTGACCGGGCGTCAGCACTTCTATCTGGACCACCCGGGCTACATCGACTTCGGTGAGAATCTGCCGACTTACAAGCCTGTGCCCCTGCCCGCGGAGTACGGAGACCTGCGCGAGAGCGTGCAGGACGGGCTGCTGCTCAACTACCTGACGCCGCACGGGAAGTGGCACATCCACTCCACGTACTACGACAACCACCGCATGCTGACGCTGTCGCGGGGGATCGAGCCGGTCTGGATCAACGATCAGGACGCCGAACGCATCGGCATCGTGGACAACGACTGGGTCGAGATCCACAACGATCACGGCGTCATGTGCACGCGGGCGGTGGTGTCAGCGCGGCTGCCCCGCGGCGTCTGCATCGTCTACCACTCGCCGGAGCGGACGATCAGCGTGCCGCGCTCCCCGCTTCGCGGCAACCGGCGCGCCGGGGGCCACAACAGCCTGACCCGGATACGGTTGAAGCCCGTTCTGATGATGGGCGGGTACGGCCAGTTCACCTTCCACTTCAACTACTGGGGACCCACGGGCGTCAATCGCGACACCTCGGTGCGGATCCGCAAGCTCGCCAAGGCGGAGTTCTAGTGCGGAGGGCCCTTCGATGAGCGTGCCGGTGAAGGTGCATTGCGTCCTGCTCCCGGCCTTGCTGGCCCTCGCGGCGACGAGAGTTGTTTTTGCACAGGAGCCGACAGGGCCCGCGCCGAAACCGAGCCCCACGCCGCAAGAAGACAGCCGACCCTTTCACCTCGGCGGCGAGCTCAAGGTCGATTTCCGCAACTCGAAGGACGTGTCCTCACCCGTCTACTTCCCCTTCCCGCCCGAACTGATCCCGCAGGGCCAGACCGGGGTCATCATGCGCACCGTCGACCCCGGCAGCTCGCTGGAGCTCCCGAACGTGGCGCTCAGGGGCGAGGGGGAGATCATGTCGGGCGTCACCGCGAAGGTCGAGGTGCACTTCCTCGATCTCTACAACCGAAACCCCACATCCTCTGACGACCGCCTCCAGCTGCGGGAGGCCTGGGTCCGCGTCGGCCGCGCACCGGAGGGCTTCCAGTCCGGCGGAACGTCCTTCTATGTGCTGGTGGGCCTCGCCCCGCGCTTCAGCAGGCAGCTCCAGAGGCGCCTGGAACACTACGGACTCTGGGGCACCGCGGTGGGACGCTTCGAGCAGCCCCAGGTGCAGCTCGGCGGGACCCTGGGTCGCGTGTACTGGCGAGCCATGGTGGGGAACGGAAACCCGGTCTTCTTTCGCGATACGAACGCGCTCGCGGGAGACAACGGGACCCCCGAGCGAGCGCCTGGAAACGTGAACCCGATATACCAGTCCGGCTTCCCCATCCTCTACGACGCCAAACCGACGGACGTCACAGTTAACGGCGATCTCGAGTGGGGAGGCGGGCTCGGCTATCGCGCCGGCTCGGATCGCGCGGGGCTCGACGTGCTCGGCTGGGTCTTCGGCCGCCGGCTCCAGGACACGGTGCGCCTCCGCGGCACGTACTACGGGGGCGACATCAAGCTTCTCCAGGGGGCCGGCTTCCCGCTTCCCTACTCGGGCAGAGACAAGCGGGAATACGGAGTCAACGTCCAGGGGCGGTGGGGCGGTGGCCGGCTGTTCGGCCAGTACGTGGACCAGGAGATCGCCCACCTTCCGCGCCGCGGTTTCGAAGCCGAGGTGGCCTGGCGGTTTGATCTCGATAGCGGCATCCTTATCGGCGATTCGCCCGCGCTGAACTGGATCCAGCCGGTCGTCAGGGTGTCCCATCTCCAGAACGGTTTCGACGGGCCCCGGGAGTTCCCCGGCCTGTCCGTGACCTGGGATTGGACCAAGATCGACGCCGGCATCCGAGTGGAGATCATCCCGGGGGTTGACCTCACCGCCGAATACGCATGGCACGCCGCCCGGACCCACAACACGACCCTCCACCCCAACGAAGCCCTCGTGACGTTGCGTGTGGAGTTCTAGGAGGAAGACATGGACGTGAGAGCGCAGATCTCGATGGTCTTTCACCTCGACAAGTGTATCGGCTGCCACACCTGCTCGATCGCCTGCAAGAACGTCTGGACGGACCGGCGCGGGGCTGAGTACATGTGGTGGAACAACGTGGAGACCAAGCCCGGTACGGGCTACCCCACGGCCTGGGAGGACCAGGAGAAGTACAAGGGCGGCTGGCAGAAGGTGACGAACGGCGTCCAGCTTCGCGCGGTCGGCAAGGTGCGGGGCGCGATGACCGTGTTCCATAACCCGAATCTGCCCACCATCGACGACTACTACGAGCCTTTCACCTACCGCTACCAGGACCTCTTCGACACGCCGGAGGGGGCCGACCAGCCCACGGCCCGGCCGATCTCGATGGTGACGGGCGAGCCCATGAACATCGAGGCCGGTCCGAACTGGGATGACGACCTGGGCGGCTCGCCGGTCTACGCGGCCAACGACCCGAATTTGGAGAAAGTGTCCGCCGCCGAGCGCGCGGCGCTGTTCGAGGTGCAGCGTCTGGTCTTCTTCTACCTGCCGCGCATCTGCAACCACTGCCTGAACCCCGCCTGCGTGGCCGCGTGTCCCTCGGGCGCCCTCTACAAGCGGGGTGAGGACGGCATCGTCCTGCTGAACCAGGAGCGCTGCCGTGCCTGGCGCTTTTGCGTCACCGCCTGCCCCTACAAGAAGGTCTACTTCAACTGGTCCACCGGCAAGAGCGAGAAGTGCATCCTCTGCTATCCGCGGCTCGAGACGGGCCAGCCCCCGGCCTGCTTCCACTCCTGCGTCGGCCGGATCCGCTACCTGGGCGTCGTGTTCTACGATGCCGACCGGATCCCGACGGCCCTGGGAGCGAAAGACGAGGATCTGGTGGCGGCGCAGCGCGGTCTGATCCTGGACCCGAACGATCCCGAGGTGATCGCCGGAGCGGTGAAGAACGGTATTCAGCCCGACGTGATCGCCTGCGCGCAGCGTTCGCCGGTGTACCGGTATGTGATGGAGTGGGGCCTGGCCCTGCCGCTCCACGCCGAGCACCGAACGCTGCCGATGCTGTTCTACGTGCCGCCGCTGCTGCCGGTCATGGCCAAGAACGGCGACAACGGTTACGACACCGCGATCGAGGACTTCCTCGGGTCGGTGGATCGGTACCGGCTGCCCATCACCTACATGGCGAGCCTCTTTGGCGCCGGCAACGAGGGGGTGGTGCGCTACGCCCTGAGGAAGCAGCTAGCGGTGCGCAACTACCGGCGCGCCGTGACCGCGGGCGACCTCGACATGGAGAGGGCGAAACAGATGCTCGCCGAGGCTGACTGCACGGTCGAGCAGGCCGAGGCGATCTACCGTCTCACCTCCATCGCATCCCTCGACGACCGCTTCGTGATCCCGCCGAGCCATCGTGAAGAGGCGATCGAGATGCTCGAAGAACCCCTCGAGGCCAAGGGGTTCGAAGGTTTCGGGCGAAGGCGGCGGCCCGAGCGGGGAGCGTAGCCATGATGGACCGAGAGACCCTGGACCTGGTCGCCCAAAGCCTCGAGTACCCGACCGCTCACACCGCGCAGCGGGCGCGCTCGGCCGCGGAACGCTCCGCTGGTGATCACACCGCGCTGGCCCGGGCGTTGTGGGAGCTGGCGGTGTGGCTCGAGACCGCGCCCATCGGACAAGCGGAGGAGCGCTACACCGCGCTCTTCGACCTGAATCCCGTTTGCACGCTTCACGTCGGCTATCAGGTGTTCGGCGACACCTACCAGCGCGGCGCTTTCATCGCCAACCTCGCCGGCGAGCTGCGAAAAGCGGGGGTGGAGAAGGGCGATGACCTTCCGGATTTCCTGCCGGTCGTGCTCCGCCTCCTGGGTGCGATCGACCCCACCGAGGCCGAGCCGTTGCTGTCGATCGTGGTGGGTCCGGCGCTCGCGAAGATGACCCAGGCCCTGGGCGGTTCGCGCAGCCCCTGGAGCGACGTGATCCGCGCCTTGCCGGAGTTGCTCGGCGACGCAGCCCTGGCGACGGTGGCGGCCGGGACGCCGGCCGCCGCGCTTCAAACCGTGGAGGCCAGCCGTGCTTGACGTCCTGCTCTTCGGGGCTCTCCCCTATGTGGCGATGGTGCTGTTCCTGGGCGTCTCGATCCGGCGCTACCGGCGGGATCCCTTCTCTTTCTCCAGCCTGTCGTCCCAGTTTCTCGAGAGCCGGCGCCTGTTCTGGGGCTCGGTGCCGTTCCACGTCGGGATCCTCGTCCTGTTCTTCGGCCACCTGCTGGGCTTCCTTTTGCCCCGCGAGCTCACGGCGTGGAACCGGGCGCCGGTGCGGCTCTTCGTGTTCGAGGCCAGCGGTCTGATCGCGGGTCTGCTCACCCTGGTCGGTCTTGTCGGCCTGATCCTGCGCCGGGCGAGCGCCGCGCGCCTGCGCGTCAACACGAGCCCGACCGACCTCCTCGTCTACGCGCTGCTGCTGTTCCAGATCATCACGGGCCTGTGGGTCACCCTTGGCCTGCGCTGGGGGAGCGCCTGGTACACCCAGGCCGTGGTGCCGTACCTGCGCTCGATCTTCCTCTTCCAACCCGAGATCCAGCGCATGGTGGACCTGCCACTGCTCGCCCGGCTGCACGTGATCGGGGCCTTCGCGCTGTTCGCGGCCTTCAGCTTCACGCGCCTGGTTCATGTGCTGGTGGCTCCGGTGCCCTACCTGTGGCGCCCGTTGCAGGTGGTGATCTGGAACCGAAAGCGCGGGGAGCGACTGGCCGGCTAGCCATGATCGAGCGCGGCAAGCCGTTCTCCGTCCCAGCGATGGATACCCTCGCCTTCACCCTGCGCTTCGCGGTCTGGATGATGAACGGCGTGACCATGCCGATGTCGGCGCGCCAGATGGAGGACCGCGCGCGCGATGGAGGGGCTGGCCGGAAATCTCCCAATCCAGCGAGGGGCGAGGCCTAGGTGAGCGAGGTCATGGCGGGGGCAGACGTGCGGAGTGAAGGCGTGCTGCGCGCCGGAGTGCGGCGTCTGCACCCCGCATATTTCGCACTGGTCATGGCAACCGGCATCGTCTCGGTGGCCGCGCACCTCCTCGGCATGGAACTCGTCGCGCAAGCGCTCGTCGCCGTGAATCTCGCCGCCTTTCCGCTCCTGTGGGTGCTCACGCTCACGCGAGTGGTCCTTTACCCTTCCGATGTCTTTGAAGACCTGGTGGACCACCAGCGTGGCGTGGGCTTCTTCACCATCGTGGCGGGAACCAGCGTGCTCGGCGTTCAGCTCGTGCTGGTGCGCGGCGACCGCGTCGCGGGCTTCGCGCTGTGGACCGTGGCCGTCGCGCTTTGGCTTTTGCTGACCTACGCGATCTTCACCGCCTTCACGGTCAAGGAGACGAAGCCATCCCTGGCCGAGGGCATCAACGGCGGCTGGCTGGTGGCGGTCGTCGCGACCGAGTCCGTCTCCAATCTTGGGGGCCTGCTGCTGCCCGCCTTCAAGGACCACCACGAGGAGTTGCTCTTCTTCACCCTGGTGTTCTGGCTCTGCGGCGGGATGCTCTACATCTGGATGATCTCGCTGATCTTCTACCGCTACACGTTCTTCAAGTTCTCACCCTCGGATCTGATGCCGCCCTACTGGGTCAACATGGGCGCCATGGCGATTTCGACCCTCGCGGGCACGACGCTCGTCGCCAACGCTCCGAAGTCGGAGCTGCTCCAGAAGATGCTTCCGTTCCTGCTCGGCTTTACCGTGCTCTTCTGGGCCACCGCGACCTGGTGGATCCCCATGCTCGTGACCCTTGCGGCTTGGCGCCACGTCTATCGCGGCTTCGAGGTCGCCTACGACCCGCTCTATTGGGGCGCGGTCTTCCCGCTGGGGATGTACACGGTCTGCACACTCCGTCTGGCCCAGGTGTTCGATCTGCCCTTCCTGATGCCGATCCCCCGCGTCTTCTTCTTCGTCGCGCTCGGGGCCTGGGCCGTCACTTTTGCCGGTCTCCTGCGCCGACTGGCGCGCAATCTTCGAGTGAGCCTGCATGCGACTGCATAGGATCGCCACCATCGTCGCGGTGCTGGGTCTCGCTGCGTGCGAGCCCTCGAATCAGGGCTACGCGCCCGCGCAGCCTGTCAAGTACTCCCACGCGGTGCACGCCGGGGCCATGCAGATCCCCTGCCAGTACTGCCACACGGGGGCCGAGCGCGGACGCTACGCCGGGATTCCGTCCGCGAGTATCTGCCTCAATTGCCACAAGCAGGTCCTGCCGAACCACCCGGAAGTTCTCAAGGTGAGTGCGGCGGTCGAGCAGAGCCGGCCCATCGCCTGGGTCCGGGTTCACAACCTGCCCGATTTTGTCTACTTCAGCCACCGCCCCCACGTGGAGGCCGAGATCGCCTGCCAGACCTGCCATGGGCCGGTCGAGAGCATGGGACGGGTCGCGCAGTTCGCGCCGCTGACCATGGGCTTCTGCCTCGACTGCCATCGCAAGGGGACCGCGAGCCTAGGTCGCGGCGCGCCGGTGCGAGCGGCGCAAGCCAATCGACTGACGGACTGTGCCGTCTGCCACCACTGATGAGCCATGCGATGAACGATTCCCGCCGCGACCGCCGTGCCTGGATGGAGCTCGACGCATCCCTCGAGCCGCGGCTCGTGAATGACACCCCTGACCAGGCCGGGTCCGGACTCGGCGACGCCACCATGAGGGTGCGTCGCCGCGACGTTCTGAAGCTCGCGGCCCTCTCCGCGTCGATCGCGGCTTGCGAGCGCCTGCCCGTGCGCCAGGCGATTCCCTTCCTGGTGCCGCCCGAGGACCTGACGCCGGGGGTGCCGCTGCACTATGCGAGCACCTGCGGCGCCTGCCCGGCGGCCTGCGGCCTTGTGGCCACCGTTCGCGACGGGCGGCCCGTGAAGCTCGAAGGCCATCCCCAACACCCCCTTTCCCGGGGCGGACTGTGCGCGCTGGGCCAGGGCGACCTGCGGGCGCTCTACGACGCCGGCCGCCTGCAGGGACCGACGCTCGGCGGAAAGACCGCCACCTGGGAGGAACTGGACGGGATCGTGGTTCGCCGGCTGGCCGAGTTGCGCGGAGGCGCCAGGCGAGTGGCGGTTCTCTCGCCCACCATCACCAGCCCGACCGCCCGCAGCGCGCTGCTCGCCTTTCTAGCCCCCTTCAACGGCCTGCTGGTCGAACACGACCCGGATCCCGAGTCGTCCTCAGCGCGCCTTGAGGCCTACGAGTTTCTCAACGGGGCGGCGCGGGCGCCGGCGATCGAGATCGAGAAGGCCGACCTGCTGGTCGTCCTCGGCTCCGACCTGCTCGGGACCGGCGCCGATCCGGTGGCGCACACGGCCGCCTACGCCGCCCGCCGACGCGCCTCGGAAGCGGGTCGGAGCTTCCACCATGTGCAGATCGAGGGCTCGCTCTCCCTCACCGGCGCGGCCGCCGATGAGCGCGTGATGGCCACGACGGCCGAGCGCCGCCTCGTCGCACTCTGGCTGCTGCGCCATGTGGCTGAAGGGGTGGGCGGCGCGCCGGCTCTCGGAATCACGGCCGCGCTGGAGGGGCTCCCCGCCCTCGGCGCACTGACCGAGCCCGCGGCACGCCTGGCCAGGGCGCTCGTCGCGGTCCGAGGACACGGCCTGATCGTGAGCGGCGCCAACGATCTCGCGGAGCAACTCGCGGTAGCGGTGGCGAATCGCGTGCTCGGGAGCGAGGGTATGACCCTCGACCTCGCGCGCCCGTCGCTGGTGCGGCGCGGCCTCGACCGCTCCCTGGCCGAGTTGACGCAGGCCATGGAGCAGGGATCGGTGGGAGCGCTCTTCGTTCTCGGCCTCGACCCGGTGGAACAGCTCCCGCGGGGCGAGGCCTTCGGACACGCCCTTGCCGGACTTCCGCTGTCGGTGGCCATCACGGACCGGCCCACCGCGACCGCGGCGGCGTGTCACGTCGTGGCCGCCGCGCACCATCCCCTCGAGTGCTGGGGTGACGCGATGCCGCGCGCCTCGGTCCTGACCCTGGCCCAACCCATGGTCCGCCCGATCTTCGGCACCCGCCATCCAATCGAGGGATTCTTGCGCTGGTCGGGGGCTTCGGTCACCGACTACCGCTTGCACCTGAAGGAAGCCTGGCGGGAGACGGTGAAGGTTCCGGACTTCGAGTCGCTGTGGACGAGCGCGGTCTCGCAGGGGCTCGCGCCGGCGGCCGTCGCGGCGGCTTTCGCGACGCGGAGCCCGGGTACGAAGCCCGCCGCCTCCGTGATCCCTTCCCTGCGGACCGCTATCGCCGCTCTGCCCCGGACGGTTTCGGCCGATGCGCTCGAGGTCGAGCTCATCGCGGAGGTGGGCGTGCGCGACGGCCTCCGGGCTCACGTGCCCTGGCTGCGCGAGATGCCCGACCCCCTCACTCGCGTCTCCTGGACCGCCTGCGTGCGGGTGGCGCCCCAGCGCGCGCGCACCCTGGGCGTGGGCGACGGCGACCTCCTCGCGGTGCGCGTGGGCGAGCACGAGGTCCTGCTGCCCGCGCGCGTGATGCCAGGCCAGCACCCGGCCGTGCTCGGGCTGCCCATCGGGTACGGGCGCACCGACGGCGGCCTCGATGCCACGCGCAACGCCTTCCGGCTCTCCGCCTGGGCCGAGGGCCGGCTCACACGACGGGGCCTTGCGGCCTTCGCGCGGAAGACCGGAGGCTTCGAAGCGCTGCCCGTCGTCCAGCCCCAGGGCACCACGGCGGGCCGCGACGTGGTGCACCAGCTCGCGACCTACGGCGAGGAGGTCCCCCATGAGGCCCACGATCGCGCCCGGGACCTGTGGCCGAACGTCGAGAAGAGTTCGCCCCAGTGGCACATGGTGATCGACCTTGACGCCTGCACCGGTTGCAGCGCCTGCGTGGTGGCCTGCCAGGCCGAGAACAACGTCGCGGTGGTCGGCCCTGATGAGATGCGCCGAAACCGCGACATGCACTGGCTGCGGATCGACCGCTACTTCTCGGGAGACCCGGAGCAGCCCGACGTTCTGTTCGAGCCGATGCTCTGCGCCCAGTGCGGCCACGCTCCGTGCGAGACGGTGTGCCCGGTGGCCGCCACCGTCCATAGCGTGGACGGCCTCAACCAGCAGGTCTACAACCGCTGCGTCGGCACGCGCTACTGCGCCAACAACTGCCCCTACAAGACCCGGCGCTTCAACTGGTTCGACAACGAGCCGCGGATGGGCGGGCCGCTCGAGCGGATGGTGCTGAACCCGGACGTGGTGGTGCGCTCGCGCGGCGTGATGGAGAAGTGCACCTTCTGCGTCCAGCGCATCCAGCTGGCCCGGATCGAAGCGCGCGCCTCTGGCCGCGACGTGGGCGAGGTGAAGACCGCCTGCCAGCAGAGTTGCCCGGCCCAGGCCATCGCGTTCGGCGACAGCCTCGATCCTCAGGGAGCGATCGCGAAGTTGCGAAAGCGGCCGCGCGCGTTCCAGGTCCTCGCCGAACTCGGGGTCGAGCCGGGCATCACGTATCTCGCCCGCGTGCGCGCGCGCCCCGGCGCGGTGAAGCGGGATGACGGAGGGCACGCATGATCGACAGGGCCGCAGCCTGGCCGCCGCGGGAGACGCTCGTCCAGGGCCGGCCAACCTATGGAGAGGTCACGCGGGTCATCGCGGCTCCCCTCGAGCGGCCCGCCACGCCTGCATGGTGGGCGGCGTTCCTCCTTTCCTCGACCGCTCTGGTCCTTGGGATCTCACTCGTTGCCTACACCATGAAAGTCGGTATCGGCGTCTGGGGCCTGAACCGCACGGTGGGCTGGGGCTTCGACATCACGAACTTCGTGTTCTGGGTCGGCATCGGCCACGCGGGCACGCTGATCTCCGCGATCCTGCTTCTGCTACGCCAGCAATGGCGCACCTCGATCGCGCGCGCGGCTGAAGCCATGACCATCTTCGCGGTCATGTGCGCCGGAGTCTTCCCCTTCATCCACATGGGCCGGCCGTGGCTCGCGTTCTGGATGTTCCCCTACCCGAATACCCGCGGCCCGCTCTGGGTCAACTATCGCTCGCCCCTGGTGTGGGACGTGTTTGCAATCTCGACGTATTTCACGGTGTCGCTCCTGTTCTGGTACCTGGGCATGATCCCCGACTTCGCGACCATGCGCGACCGGGCGCGCGGCCTCCGCCAGAAGCTGTACGGGTGGCTGAGCCTGGGCTGGGACGGGTCCGCGCGCACCTGGCAGCGCTACGAGAAGGCCTGCCTGCTCCTCGCGGGGCTGGCCACGCCGCTGGTGGTCTCCGTCCACACCATCGTCTCCTTCGATTTCTCCACCAGCGTCATCCCGGGCTGGCACACCACGATCTTCCCCCCCTACTTCGTGGCCGGCGCCGTCTTCAGCGGCTTCGCCATGGTGATGACCCTGCTGCTCATCACCCGGCGGGTGATGGGGATCGAGAACCTGATCACCATGCGCCACCTGGACTACATGGCCAGGGTGCTCCTCACCACCGGCCTGCTCGTGGCCTTCGCCTACGCGACCGAGGTCTTCATCGCCTGGTACAGCGGCAACCGGTTCGAGCGCTTCACTTTCTGGAACCGGGCCTTCGGCCCCTACGCCTGGGCCTACTGGCTGATGGTGTTCTGCAACATCGTGGTCCCGCAGATGTTCTGGTTCGCCCGGGCGCGACGCTCGGAGGCGCTCCTGTTCATGGGCGCGATCCTGGTCAACGTGGGGATGTGGTTCGAGCGTTTCAACATCATCGTGATCTCGCTGCACCGCGACTACCTGCCCTCCTCATGGAGCATGTACGTCCCGACCCCGGTCGAGCTCGGGATCCTGCTGGGCAGCTTCGGCCTTTTCTTCACCTGCTTCCTGCTGTTCGTGCGCGTGGCCCCGGTCGTGGCCTTCCACGAGGTAAAGCACACCCTGGCGTCGCAGGAGGAGGAGGACCGTGCACATCTTTGACCGTTCCGCGCTGGCCGCCCCTCACCGCGATCCTGAAGTCATCGATCGGCGGCGGGTGCACACCCTCGTCTTCGACGACCCCCACCGCACGCTCGAAGCGGTCAAGCGGCTCCGCGCCGAGGGCTTCGACGTGGGCGACGTCCACAGCCCGTTCCCGGTCCACGGCATGGAGGAGGCGCTCGGAATGCGCCCGACACGGCTGGCCTGGGCCACGCTCGTCGGCGGGCTCGCGGGCGGATCTCTGAAGCTTCTCTTCCAGTCCTGGGTCCACATCGTGGACTGGCCCATGAACATCGGAGGCAAGCCCGACTTCTCGCTGCCCGCGCTGGTGCCGGTGACCTTCGAACTGACCGTGCTGGTGGGCGCCTTCGCCACTCTCGGCGCGCTGTTTGCCCGGCGGCGGCTCTACCCTCGCGTGCGCCCGGAGCGGGCCGAGCGCCAGCCGCACCGAGGCGTGACCGACGACCGATTCGTGGTCCTGGTCGTAGAGCACGACGGCGCGTTCTCACCCCGGCGCTTCGAGGCGGTCTGTTCCGCCCTCGGCGCGCAGGAGGTGACTCAGGGATGGAGGTCAGCGGCATGAGTCTGCAC